>JBBSBD010000049.1:0-30169 GCA_038251675.1 Chitinophagales bacterium
CAAACTAGCGGTTATTATCAGGCTGTTGGTAGTTGATAAAATTATTATTAACAGAACCGTAGCGCCAATGCTACGTATTGTAACAAAAACCTTTTCTACTCTGCAGAAAGATGATATTTCAATCGGGAGTCTGGAAACAAAATATCATGCACCGGACAAAACCACTATTAATTCGGTGAGAGACATGCTTTTTAAATGGATAAATATTTTGGGGAAGCTGTAACTTTAATTGGCAATTGTGCACGGCTACTATGTGGATCTAAAAAATCCTAAACATAACAAAGCATGCAAAACTCCGTCAGCATTTTGCTTGTCAAATTCTGAGAGATTCATTATACCTTGCGGCGGCTTGCTTCTTTGATTTCTTCCTCGGTTATCGGTGAATGATGTCCTAAAGTATATAGCCATATCATTTCCAAAGACATTACAGACAATTTTATCATCAAGTAATATCATAATCGTCTTTCATCCCAATCAATCGTTGCGTGTCGTAAGGAGACGATGGATCCGTGCGAATTTGCCCATTCCAATTTCCATTATTTTGCTGGCATTAAGCAGCAATGAACTTTAAAAGAATCAAGAATACCTGCGAAAAAGATATTCCCTGTTTTATCTATATCAATTTCCAAAATCGTCCTTAATATCTATGTACTCCTAAATCCTTATTTTTACCCCTAACAATAAGTTTTTACGGTACGGCTTTGTAGTCAATAAGTTTAAGTGCGTTGATCTTTAGCGGCGTTTTTAATTTTTTATGAGGGGCTACCACTACATTATGTTCAGCCCCATCATCTATAAGCGTAATCGTATTTTCCTCCTTTTCCACTCCATCAACTGTTACCATCATTTTTTCATTAGCCAGGATTTGCATCACTTCAATATGATAGATTGTATTTTTATACCGGTAATGGACTTTAAATGACTTCCATTCTTTTGGAATACAGGGAATGATTTTTAATTTATTTGCTTCCTGTTGCAGTCCAAGAAAAGATTCTGTAATTAAGTGATACAGCCAGCCCGCAGAACCAGTGTACCAGGTCCATCCGCCACGTCCGGCATGTGGCTCACGTGAATACACATCGGCTGCCAACACATAAGGTTCAACTTTGTAAATGGCAATTTCTTCGGCGGTTTTACTGTGGTTAATTGGATTAATCATATTTAGTAATTCCCATACCCGTTCATTATCCGCCAATTTCGCAAAAGCCATGATCATCCATACAGCACCATGCGTGTATTGTCCGCCATTTTCTCTTACGCCAGGTACGTATCCCTTTATGTAACCGGGATTCAGATCAGACTTATCAAAGGCGGGATCCAGCAACTGAATTACGCCCGTCTCTTTTTGTACTAAGTTTTTATAGGCCGATTCCATTGCAGTATGTACCAGGCTTTCGTTTCCTCCACCAGATAAAACCGACCAGCTTTGGGCAATAGAATCAATCTTACATTCTTCATCAGTTTTAGATCCCAGCGGCGTTCCATCATCGAACCAGGCACGCTTGTACCATTCGCCATCCCAGGCGCTTTTATCAATATTTGCTTTTAATTTAGTTGCTTCTTTTTTGCAGGTATCCGCAAACGTTGTGTCGTTATGTAAACTTGCTGTTTCTCCAAAGCGATTGAGTATTTCATAAAGAAAAAATGCAAGCCATACACTTTCGCCTTTACCATGCTGTCCTACTTTATTATAGCCATCATTCCAGTCGCCGGTACCAATTAATGGTAACCCTTTTTCGCCAAAATTGAGCGCATGTTTGATTGCCCGAACACAATGCTCATATAACGCGTCAGGTGCGTGAGCATTGAGCGGAAGATCAAAATAAGATTCTTCTCCTTCGTTTAACAGGCGCCCTTCGAGAAAATCAATTGATTCATCCAGTATGGCAATGTCCCCGGTATGTTTAATGTAATAAGCTGTTACAAAAGGCAGCCAAAGATAATCGTCGGATATCCTTGTTCGCACACCACGGCCCACCGGCGGATGCCACCAATGTTGTACATCTCCTTCTTTAAATTGCCGTGATGCACAAAGTAAAATTTGTTCCCTGGCAAGTTCTGGCCTGGCATGAAGCAGCGACAAAACATCCTGCAACTGGTCCCTGAAACCAAATGCTCCGCCTGACTGGTAAAATCCGCTTCGGCCCCACAGCCGCGATGAGAGGGTTTGATACGTAAGCCAGCCGTTGGTAATAATATTGATGGCAGCATCGGGAGTTTCCACCTGTAAAGCGGCAGTGGTTTCTTCCCAATATTTTTTTACCTTTTCCAATGCATCTGTTGCCATTTGCTTTCCCCTGAATTGTTTGGCTATCGAACTTGCTTCGTTCAAATCTTGACCTGCTCCAAGCCTGAAAATAATTTCCTGTTCTTCGCCCTCTGCTACAAAAAAAGGAACCTGGATTGCAGCACATGGGTCCAGAGCAAGCCCGATTTTTCCGGAAAGTTTTAAACGGGACAAGGCCTCGGGATTCTGCAAATTGCCGTTTCGGCCCATAAATTCTGTACGATCGCCGGTAAAGGTTTTTTTCAAATAATCAACATCAAAAAAAGCTACCCTGTTGTTAAACTCCGTGTTGTATTGATTTTTTGCAAACAACGCCCCGCTATCAGGATCAATTTCTGTATGAATATGCATGGCGGTTTTTGTTCTGTTATCACCTAACACCCACTCAATATAACCCGTAGCTGATAAATTACGTGGCCGTCCTGATTGATTACGTATTTTTAAAACGATGAATTTAATAGCCGACACCATATCAACATACACAGTCATTTCAGTATAAATTCCATCTTCAACATGTTCAAATACACTATAGCCAAATCCATGATGGGTAATATATAGCGACCGGCCACCTGCAGGTAGCAATGCAGTTGACCAAAAATGTCCGCTCTCTTCGTCCCTTATATAAAAAGCCTCTCCGCTGGTATCCGATACAGGATCGTTGCTCCATGATGTAAGTCTTAATTCGTGTGCGTTTTCAGTCCAAGTATAGGCCGATCCACTTTCTGAAATAACGGTTCCGAAATTTGGATTCGCAATTACATTTACCCATGGCGCAGGCGTTTTATTATTCTTATCGGTTATAATAACATATTCTTTGCCATGCGGTGAAAACCCTCCTGACCCATTAAAAAAGATAAGATCTTTTGGCAAAGGAATGGCTGTTAAAGAAAGCGGATGCGTTTGACTTTTATCAATAAAAGGAATGACCGCTCTTACAAGCTCTTTTTTGTTCACTTGGTCTGCTAATGTTCCGCCACTATCGCCAATGATGACACGGGCCACAGATTGAAATAATATGCGGTCTTCATTTGAGATCTGGTCGGCGGCTCTTATAAAAATACCCCCCTTTGTGCCATTTAATTCTGCCGGAATAAGCGCCTGAATGTCGTTTTGAAAATTCTGCCTGTAGCCATCATGCGTTTCGTTCCAGATCACCAGGTCCAGCAAAAGCCCTTTCAGGCGCCAGTAAGCATGCGCTTGAATCATTTGCTTTACCAATTGTATATTTTCCTGGCTTTCAACTTTTAAAAGGACAATGGGCAAATCGCCTGAAATAGCATATCCCCATAAACCAGATTGTTGCCGGTGGTTGTTGATGAGAACGGCAGGATCGGCACGAAATGAAGCATTCGCAAACAGAACAGAACTTGCCAAACGTCCATATAACTGTGCATCCGCTTCGGAGGCATTTATCTGGCGAAGCACTACCTGGCTATGCGACCAGGCCATTTCAAACACGCGGTCTTTGTGAGATTTATTATCCTGGTATTTATTTATCAAACCCTGGCAGATTTCCTTCGTTTCGGCAATGCCCGTAACCATATTAATGCTTATGGTTTCTTCAGGCTCAAGGGTTATTTTGAAACGGATGGCAACAACAGGATCTAACACGGATCCCTGGCCGCCGCTAAGTTTACCGGGATTGTTCATGGCTTGCGGATTGACTATCGAATTGCCATGACCAATAAATGCCATCCTGTCTGTTTCAAAGGATATTTCTTCATCACCTTTTCCTTCTGTTTCCATTAGATGGAACAGCCATGGGGATTGTTCTTCCGCAGATTTTGGCCTGCGGGTGCAAAGAATTGTATTTTGATGAGGAATAATTTCTGTTTGAACAAAAAGATTGCTGAAAGCCGGGGCTGATAAATCTGATGCGGCAGGCGCCAGCACTACTTCTGCATAACTGGTAAACTCAAGTGTTTTGCGGATACCGGAACAGTTTCTCACGTGTAATCTGCGCATCTCTATATCGTCTTCAGGCGAAACGACAATTTCTGTGTGGACATCTATTTCATTTTGAGTGACATGAAAATCTACACGGCCCTGCGAATACGCTACTTCATATTTATCCGCTTTTTTAAGTGTAGGCTGATGGGTATTGGACCAATAGGTTTCACTTTCCAAATCGCGGATATAACAAAAGGTACCCCGGTTATCGCAGGAAACATCTTCGTGCCAGCGGGTAACGGCAAGGTCTTTCCAGCGGCTGTATCCACCGCCTGCATTGCTTATCATCAAATGATACTTTCCATTGGATAATAATTGTACCTGAGGTATTGATGTGTTTGGCGTATTGAGTATCCTTGTTTCCTGGCCACTTGCGACGTAATTAATATCCGCTATGTCAGTAGTGTGTGCAAAAAAGGAAGTAGCTTTTGGAATCCTTTCCTGTAATAATAAAAGTGTTGCCTTAAACTGTGGTTCAGCTTCAAAAAGTTTTTGCATCGGTTTATCCAGAAGGAGGTAGGCTAATGATAATAAGCTCATCCCATGGTGATGCGCCATGAAAGAATAGACAATAGCGCTGGATTTCCCACGTTGTAAACGGGAGGGGGTATAATCTATCGCTTCATAAAATCCATACTTTCCCTGCAATCCTTTTTTGTTAAGCAGCTCCAGGTTTTCATACGCTTTTTCAGGCGCTACCATCAGTGCCAATGCGGATGCATAAGGAGCAATTACGGTGTCTTCTTCAAGCCCGCGTTTCAAGCCAAGCCCGGGAGCACCAAAAGCACGGTATTGATAGTTAGAACTGGTATTGATCATATTGTAACCCGATTCAGAAATTCCCCAGGGCAAGCCTGTTCTTTTTCCATAAGTGATCTGGCAATGCACTGCAGCTTTATAAGTCTGATCCAGCAATGTGTTTTCATAAGTCGGCATTACCATCAGCGGCATAAGATATTCGAACATGGAACCACTCCACGAAAGAAGAATTGGATTTCCATCCATGCTGGTTAGCAAGCGTCCTAATGCAAACCAACTATCTTCCGCAAGTTTTCCCTGGGCGATGCAAACAAAGATGCATAGCCGTATTTCGGAAGCGAGCAAATCATAATAGCTGGCATCTATACGATGTTCCTGCACATTGTAGCCAATGGAAAAAAGGTGGCTTGATTTATCATACAAAAAATCCCATTCCATGTCCGCTAACGCATTGCATTGCTGGGCAAGTTTCTCAGATGCTGTAATTAATTCGCCCGCCTGGTGAATTGATTTCGTTAAGGCGGCTCGCATTATTTCAAGCCAATGATTTTCATCTGAAGTATTATTTTCCTTTTGCCTGGCATTCATCTCAGCCTGCATTTCTATTGTCATTTTTAATAATTCATTCCAGGTAGAGTTTGCATCAGGGGGAACAATTTCTTTGAATGCAGAAGGGGCAGACTGCAATAAAATCCAGGGCGCAAAAAATTGAAGATGTAGATTTACCTGTTCTGATTGTGCTATAAGCAGTTGCTTCCACCGGTATGTTTCACTATGTGGCTCGCCATTTAGTTTTTCAACTATGGGGTTCATTTTTTTCGCTAAATCTTCGTGGAGTATTTGTATTTCATGTAAAGCAGTTACGTCAGCGTTACAGATTGTATCCAGGTCAATGGCAAGTTGTTCCGTCAACTTAATATTATTTTCGGCTATCGTGTCCGTTAGTACACGGAATGTATCACGAAGACCCTCGAATAACTTTATACTTATAATTTTTTGATGAGGCAATGCCAATAAACCTTGTCTTAATACCAGTAAATGGCCCGCAAGGTTTCCACTGTCAACTGTAGAGATATATTTTGGTTGAAGCGGATTCAGCGTTTCCGTATCGTACCAATTATAAAAATGGCCATTGTAGCGTTCCATTTTCTTCATTGTATTGATCGTATTCCTTGTACGCTCAATAAACCGGCTGGTAGTTATGTAACCAAAATCACAGGCGCTTAAGTTGGCAAGCAATGACAGGCCAATATTGGTGGGAGAAGTGCGATGTGCTATTTGTTCTACAGGCTGTTCCTGGTAATTATCAGGCGGCAACCAGTTGTCTTCAACAACTACGAAAGTTTCAAAGAAATTCCAGGTTTTCCTGGCAAGCTTTTGAAGAAAAATATTTTGATCACTGGTAAGTATGGCAACCTGTTTTGCTAAAGGTTTACTTACGTACCATGCAATAAACGGAGCAATGAACCACAATAACAATACAGGGCCTGCCACCAACAACTTTCCAGGTGAATAAATCGCTAAAATCGCAAAGACACCTACCGTAAGAACGGGTTCAATCCACATCAGTAAATAAGAGGTTCGTAAACCGGATTGATCTGCATGTACCAAATGGGAACTCGGATTCCATTCCAGCAGATGTTTTCTTGAAATGATCATTCTCCACAGCGTGCGCATGATGGCAGTCAGATTTGCAAATGCTTCATAAGGAAGGCAAATGAGCATGAACAAAGTTTTGACCGTAACGTCCCTGATACTCTGTAAAGAATTTTTAATGTGGAATTTTAATACAACATCTTTTGGCTTCCTGAGGGCATCCCAAACTGAGGTAACAAAGATGGGGAAAATGATAATTCCGGAAACTGCAATCGTCCAGAATAAAGCAGCCGGAAGAACAAGCCATGCCACTAACAATAATACTGTTAACGCAATGGGCACCAGGCTGCGCCGCATATTGTCAAATATTTTCCAGCGGGATAATGCAGATATGGGATTTTTATACAAATGATTTTCCGGGCCTTTAACCCAGGGTAAAATCCAGGAAAAAATCTGCCAGTCGCCACGTATCCAGCGCAACCGCATTTTCATATCTGCATTATAGGTTGTTGGATATTTCTCAAACAGTTGAACATCGCTTAGTAATCCTGAGCGGATATAACAGCCTTCTAAAAGATCATGACTGAGAATGCGGTTTTCTAAAAACCGCTCATCAAGCACTTTTTGAAAAATATCAACATCATAAATTCCCTTGCCAATATAAGAACCCTCGCCAAATAAATCCTGGTAAACATCTGAAGATGCACGTGTATAAGGGTCAATACCGGGTTCATTTCCATGCATGCGGGTATATCGGGAACCGGTAATGTCCGGCAAACTAATGGTTATCCTTGGCTGCAATATTCCATATCCTTTTGTTACCCGCTTCTTTTTTTCATCGTACCAGGCACGGTTCAACGGATGTGCCATTGTTCCAATTAACTTCCATGCGGAGCCAAGCGGCAATTGGGTGTCTGCATCTAATGTAATTACATATTTTATTTTCGGGAAAATAGATTGATTACCTGTAATCACTGAAAAATGTTCTTGTGAATTTCCCCTTAATAAGGCATTTAAATCTGACAATTTACCGCGTTTTCTTTCGTGGCCCATCCATACATTCTCCTGCTGATTCCATTTTCGCGCCCGGTGAAAAAGAAAGAACAGGTCATTATTTTCTCTTTGATATTTTTTATTCAGCGCTTCAATTCCATTCTTTACGGTATCTAAAAGCACCTGGTCGTTAGAAACTGTTTCATGCGGAGCATCCGTAAAATCTGTTAGTAACCCAAAATATATGTGTTCTTTCCTGTTTGCCAAAAACCTTACTTCCAAAGCCTCTACTAAATTTTCTATTTCAGCAAGAGTCGTAAGCATTGCCGGAATTACAACCATCGTACTGGATGAAGCAGGAATTTTTGCCGAGTAATCCATTCTCGACAGGAGATTTGGTTTAACCAATAATGTAGCAAAAAAATTAACTACCGAAATGGCAAGCTGGCTTCCACATATTAAGGCAAGAATGGTAAGTAACAGAAGCAGCCCTGTATTTGTTGTTTCTGCATCTACTTTAATAAAAACAGCAGCGCTTATGCCAACCGTTATTAGAAAAATTACAAATAAATAAACCGGGAAAGCATGCCTTTTAATACCCTGCTGAATCTTTTGCATACCAGTCACCCGCATGTTTGCCAACTTCTTTGTTTGTGCCTTACCCTGTCCTACCAGGTAATACCCAACATGCGCAGCGCTTTGGTCACTTCCTGGTGGCGGGGCATTCTCTTGCACTAATTGTATAACAATACGGGCTATTTCCTCCTCGCTTAATTCGCTTTTCTTTGAAATGCTTTCCACCACATGACGATAGCGGTCACGGGTGTCAAAATCCATTAGCCCATAAAATCCATAATGATCCTGTAACAGTATTTCTTCAACAATGCTGTGTGATTCAACAAAGCCCCGCCAATCCATTGCTCCCATTAAACGAAGACTTCCAATGCTGTTGCTTATAGAAACCTGGTCTGCAGCCTGTTTTTGATTTTCAGCATTTACCAATTCGTTACCCGTTAATCCACTTACCGATAATTGGTGTTCGATCCAGTTAAGTGGCAAAGCAAGCTCAGGACCTTTTCCGCGTAACTGGCGAAATAATTCAGAAACAAATGCCCCCTTAATCGGCGGTTTCGACCTGGCCATATCGGCTAGTACCAATATTAGTCCTTCAGGTGTTTTTTCTGCAGTGTCAATCATTTTTTCCGCCCAGTAGTCAGCAAGGTTCCTGTCAACTTTGTCAATAGCGATGCAGGCGGACACACGCCTTATATTTTCAATTAATGCCAGGCGAAGCATAATGGGGATAGACCACAGTTCACCCAATTTTAAATGGGTAATTGTCTGGTATGCTTCCACAAAACGCCCAAGGTTTTCAATATCTATTCTTCCATCGCTATGAGAAATTATCTGGAGAACAATGTCATAACTGCGTGTAATCCCTGAAGATGTTCCATTCAGAAGCTGGGGTAAATCTTCACTGTAATTTTTTGGGAAATGTGTTTTAGCAATCAGGATATGTTCCTCTACCAGGTAGAAATTATCTATCAGCCATTCGCCAGCTGGCGTTACCTGATAATGTTTTTTTATTGAATCTGTCAGCAGTTTTCGTACTTCCTGCAAAGTGATTTCATTGTCTGCAAGCCGTTTCAGTAAATGATCTTTTGCATGCTTCGTACTTAACTGATGCCGCGTAGCCAGTGTCTTACCGAAACTCTCCATTTGATCGGAACTGAATAGTTCTTCCCGCATGGGTTCTTCATCTGAATAGTTGAGTTTAGTATCACCTACCTGGAAAAAAGCTCTCATATTGGATATAAGCTCATGTGCTGCGGGCATCAATTTTAATTTCATACGTTCGGTTTAATTCATCTGTAGTGCAGCATTGACAATGGTTTGTGCTTCATCAATAATTTTTTTCAAATGATCTTTACTCAAAAAACTTTCAGCATATATCTTATAAATATCTTCTGTTCCAGACGGACGTGCAGCAAACCATCCGTTTTCTGTTATTACTTTCACGCCTCCTATCGGTGCATTGTTTCCGGGAGCATTGGTTAATATATTTTCAATTTTTTCTCCTGCGAGGTCATTGTCTTTTATTTGTGAAGCAGAAAGTTTTTTTAATTTCTCTTTTTGTTCGGGAGTTGCTTTTGCTTCAATGCGGTCGTAAAAAGACTCACCAAATTCTTTTGTGAGTTCAGATGCCGGGATCCTTTTTCATTTTTGCTGTGATCTCTGCCGCTAATAAAGCTGGTACAAATCCATCTTTATCTGTTGTCCAAACGCTGCCGTTTAATCTTGAAAAAGATGCGCCTGCACTTTCTTCTCCACCAAAACAAAGTGACGAATCCAATAAGCCATCAACGAACCATTTGAATCCAACCGGTACATCATCAATCTTTCTCTCCAATTTTGCTGCGATGCGGTCAATTAACTGAGTGGTAACAACCGTCTTGCCAATCGCAGCGTTTTTATTCCAATCTGGACGATTTTGCAACAGGCAAGAAACTACCACAGATAAATAATGATTGGGATTTAAAAGGCCCGAACTTTTGGTAACAATTCCATGCCGGTCATGATCTGTATCGCAAGCAAAAGAAATATCATAATCATCTTTCATCCCGATCAACCGTTGCATGGCATAAGGAGAAGATGGATCCATGCGGATTTGCCCGTCCCAATCTACTGTCATAAAACTAAAAGTTGGATCAACAATTTTATTTACAACGGTCAGATTAAGTTTATAATGTTCTGCAATGGGTTCCCAATAATGAACGCCGGCGCCGCCCAACGGATCAACACCTATGTTGATCTTTGAATCGCGGATGAGATCCATATCAATGATGTTTCCAAGATCATTAATGTATGTATTCAGATAATCGTGGCGGTGCGTTGTAGCAGCAGCCAATGCATTTTTAAAAGAAATTCTTTTTACTAACTGAAGATTGTTTTGCAGCAATTCGTTCGCTTTCGCTTCTATCCAATCGGTAACATTGCCTGGCGCCGGTCCGCCGCTGGGCGGATTGTATTTAAACCCGCCATCGTCCGGTGGATTGTGAGAAGGTGTAATAACAATGCCATCTGCCAAACCTGTTTTTCCTTCATGATTATATTTTAAGATAGCATGCGAGATAACCGGCGTTGGCGTGTATTCATCCTTATCAGCAATCATTACTTCAACATCGTTTGCCGCCAACACTTCCATGGTTGTTGCAAAAGCCGGCGCTGAAAGCGCATGTGTATCAAAGCCAAGGTATAAGGGGCCATCAATTTTTTGTTCTTTGCGGTAAAAGCAAATGGCTTGTGTAATGGCAAGGATATGGTTTTCAGTAAAAGAATTATTTAATGAAGAACCCCGGTGGCCGGAAGTGCCAAATGCAACACGTTGGCCAGGTACAGAGGAATCAGGTATTCCTGTGTAATAGGCTGAAACAAGCCTGGGAACATTTACTAAGATGTTCTGTTCTGCCGGTTTTCCGGCAAGGGGGTTTATTGTCATCTTTTCTTTTATTTATTTCTGTTTTCAATAGCTGCCACCTTTGCCAGGCGGCGCTTGTGCCTTTCTGCGCCGCTGAATTTTGCTTTCAGGAAAATATTTACCAGTTCCCCGGCCAATGAATCTGTAATCACAAGGCCGCCAAGGCAGATCATATTCATGTTGTCATCTTCAACACTGTTTTGCCGAAAATTTTTCTGTGATGAGGCTACCCCGGACGCCATCAACTTTGTTTGCTGCAATACTGGCTCCAACTCCGCTGCCACAAATAGCAATGCCACGTTCTACGATACCATTTGCTATCGCATCTGCCAGGGGGATTACAAAATCCGGGTAATCATCATCCTTCTTCAGCTCGCTGTCGCCAAAATCAATCACTTCGTAGTTTGTGTCGGAAAGCATTTTTACCAGGAATTTTTTGAGCTTAAATCCTCCATGGTCTGCTGCAATACCAATCCTTATCTTTTCGGCGGTTGTATTTTTCTGAGTTTTAATCATTATCATTTCTTTTTATAAGGTAAAGGGCATGTTCGCGGATGATTTAATTATTTGTTCATTTATTAAATATTGAATTTCCCTAAACTCTGCTTAGAAAAGCCCGGTTGATATTTCCTGATTGCTTTTTGCCATCTTTTAACCCCTTCTTTTTTTAGGCTTACCGAAGGGTTGGGGTTTCATACGAATGTCCGTGCCTAATTGTTCTTCATATTCCTGGGGGAAGATTGAATTTGCACCTCCCTGTTTAGGTTTCTTTCCAGATGTCTGAAATTCCTGATGGATAGCCTTATTATCTTCGGGTGATCTGTCCTTGTTTTTATTTTTCATTTCTATATTTTATATTTTTTTAAAAACTCTTTGACAACTTATCTGTTGCGGCTATGCTTCGTCTCCCAGCATTTTCAATCTTTTATCCGCCAGATTACTGATCAATTTATTATAAGATTCGGTAAATTTTTGTACGCCTTCGTTCTCTAATTGTTGTGTTATAAATGATATATCAATACCCATTTCTTTTAGTTCACCAAACAATTCATTTGTTGGCCCAAGCTCTTCTTCAATCGCATCTTTTTTTATACTTCCATGATCGGCAAAGGCCGCAATCGTTTCATCGGGTAACGTATTTACCGTATTGTTACCAATCAGTGATTCAACATAGCGGAGGTCATCGTACTGCGGATCTTTGTTGCTGGTGCTTGCCCACAAAGGCCGCTGCACGTGGGCGCCTTTTTCTTCCAATTTTTTCCAGCTCTCATCGCTGAATATTTCTTTGAACCGTTGATAACATAAACGTGCAGTGGCAGTTCCTGCCCTGCCCGATAATAATTTGATTTGGTTGGTATTTTCATTTTCCCCGGTCTGGATAATATATTGTTCGAGTAGTTGGTCAGTGAGTACGTCAATCCTGCTGAGAAAAACACTCGCTACAGAAATTACATGATCTACCGGTTTGCCTTCTCCGGCGCTTCGTTCAATGGCGCGGATATACGCCTGCGCCACTTCAACATATCTGTCAACGGAAAAAAGAAGGGTGATGTTGATGTTGATGCCTTCGTAAAGCATTTGTTCGATAGCGGGAATGCCTTCCTTTGTTCCAGGAATTTTGATAAGGCAGTTTTGCTTTCCAACTGCGCTGTATAACCTGCGGGCTTCTTTCATTGTGCCCTCTGTATCCCTGGCCAAATAAGGCGGTACTTCAAGACTTACAAAGCCATCGGTACCACCTGATTCTTCATACACCGGATTCAGGATGTCACAGGCATCCTGTACATCTTTTATGGTAAGTGCATCATAAATTTGCTGGGGATTTTTGCCTTCTTTTACCAATGCGGAAATTTGGCCATCGTAATCTTGTCCGGCTGAAATAGCCTTATTGAAAATACTTGGGTTGGATGTTATTCCCCTCAGCCCTTGCTCCTCTACTCTTTTTTTTAATTCACCAGTGGTGATTTTCCCCCTCGTTAAATTATCCAGCCAATAACTCTGGCCGTATTCTAATAAGTCGATTAACGTATTCATTTTGTATATTTTTTTTAGAGATTTAATTTGTGTTGTGCACATTTTGTTTGTCCTATTTCTCAAGCAAGGCTTTCGCTCTTTTTACTACGTTTTCTACAGTAAAGCCATACGCTGCCATTACGTCTTCTCCGGGCGCAGATTCGCCAAATCCGGTAACTGAGTCACTTAATGAAATGCTCTTGTACTTCCATTGCAGCTTTGTATTCTCCTCTTCGCGCCGCGGTATCAAGTTTTGCCCGCTTATATAATAATTCCTGGGCTCCTTCCAGATTTGCTTCCTATCCTTTCCAAATATCTAATGCGGGTTGTTGGATAGCTCTTGCAAATGAAAACGTAACGATCCAGGGCAAGAGGTTTTTAAACTTTGTGTGTATCGCATTCAAAGGGGCAGCTGCATCTTCAGGCGATTGCCTGTCGGATATGTTAGAAGCTGTCTGCCATTCATTCATTGGTTTTTAACGATACAATGCAGACAGCTTCTTACCATCTATTTATTTGAATCTTATACCTTCCATTTCCAATCTCTTATTTCCGGCATGTCCAACCCATGCTTCCGGATATAATTTTTGTGTTCAATAAGTTTATCCTGCAATTCTTGTTTCAAGTATGCAGTTTTATCTTTTAATTGTGGTAACCTGTCGAGCGTATCCATTACCAAATGAAACCGGTCAAGGTCATTCAAAACTGTCATATCAAAAGCGGTGGTAATCGTACCTTCTTCTTTATACCCCCGCACATGAATATTACTGTGATTGGTGCGCCTGTAGGTGAGTCTATGAATAAGCCAGGGATAGCCATGAAATGCAAAAACTACGGGCTTGTCTTTAGTGAAAAATGTATCAAAATCTGCATCGCTTAAACCGTGCGGGTGTTCTATTTCTGGTTGCAATTTCATAAGGTCAATCACATTCACCACCCGTACTTTCAGGTCAGGTAATTTTTCTCTTAATATGGATACTGCGGCCAATGTTTCAAGCGTGGGCACATCACCAGCACATGCCATCACAACATCTGGCTCTACTCCTTTATCATTGCTTGCCCATTCCCAGATTCCAATTCCTTTGGTGCAATGAACTACGGCTTCTTCCATAGAAAGCCATTGAGGGGCAGGATGCTTGCCTGCTATGATCACATTTACATAATGTCTGCTACGGAAGCAGTGATCCATCACCGATAACAAACAATTGGCATCTGGTGGTAAATACACACGCACCACAGATGCTTTTTTATTCATTACCACATCAAGAAAGCCCGGATCCTGGTGGGTGAAGCCATTATGATCCTGCCGCCATACGTGGGAAGCCAAAAGAATATTAAGGGAAGCAATCTTTCTGCGCCATGGGAGTTTTGATGTTACCTCCAGCCACTTGGCATGCTGGTTAAACATGGAATCAATGATATGAATGAACGCTTCATAGCAATTAAACAACCCATGCCTTCCTGTTAAAAGATACCCTTCCAGCCAGCCTTCACATTGGTGTTCGCTGAGCATTTCCATTACACGCCCATCCTTTTCTAAAAATTCATCTGTATCAATTATGGGCGCTTCCCACTGGCGGTTCGTCGCTTCAAACACTGCATTCAATTTGTTTGACAACGTTTCATCAGGGCCAAAAACACGAAAGTTTCTTTTATCTACATTCAATTTTATGATATCCCTCATAAAGGTTCCTAAAGCCAATGTATCACCGGGGCCTGTTTCTCCATGATTCTTTAAGTCATTTCCATAATCCCGAAAATCGGGCATACGAAGATTGTGAAGTAGTAAGCCACCATTGGCGTGCGGATTAGCGCCCATTCGCCTTTCACCTTTTGGAGCCAACTCAGCAAGTTCTGCATTGAGCCGGCCATTTTCGTCAAAGAGTTCTTCGGGCCTGTAACTTTTTAGCCAGTCTTCTAATTGCTTTAAATGTTCAGGGTTTGTTTTAGGGTCCGTTATGGGCACCTGGTGCGCCCGAAAATTACCTTCTATCTTTAAACCATTTACATATTTAGGGCCTGCCCATCCTTTGGGTGACTTTAAAATAATCATAGGCCAAATGGGACGTTCAGCATCATTATTTTCAACGGCATGCTGCTTTATTGCTTTTATTTCTTCAATCACTTTATCCAGCAACTCCGCCATTTTTTGGTGCATTTCCAATGGGTCGTCACCTTCAATCAGGTAAGGTTTCCAGCCATATCCTTTAAACAGCTGATCCAGTTCTTTGCCGCTAATACGGGCAAGCACCGTTGGATTAGCAATCTTATATCCGTTCAGATGAAGAATGGGCAGTACTACGCCGTCTGTTATCGGGTTAAGGAATTTGTTGGAATGCCAGGCTGTGGCCAACGGTCCGGTTTCTGCTTCACCATCCCCTACAACACAACTAACCACTAAATCAGGATTATCAAAAGCCGCCCCGAAAGCATGACTGAGTGAATAGCCAAGCTCACCACCCTCATGAATTGAGCCGGGGCATTCAGGGGAAACATGGCTGGGAATACCACCGGGAAAAGAGAACTGCGTAAATAATTTTTGTAACCCTTCTTCATCCCGGCTGATGTTAGGATACACTTCGCTGTAAGTTCCCTCCAGGTAAACATTACCGACAATAGCCGGCCCACCATGACCAGGACCCGATATGTAAATCATATCGAGGTCATATTTCTTTATGATGCGGTTGAGATGCACATAAATGAAATTTTGTCCCGGCGTAGTTCCCCAATGCCCCAGCAGCATATTCTTGATATTTTCCGGTTTTAGCGGCTCTCTTAAGAGTGGGTTTTCATGCAAATAAATTTGGCCAACAGAAAGATAATTGGCAGCCCGCCAGTAAGCATTCATTTTATTTAAAAGTTCGGGGGATAACTGTTCCTGCCCAACTTCGTCATTCAGGCGGGCTTGGTCTTTTTCAATAGTTTGTGTTTCCATAATATTATTTTTTTGAGTAAGTAAAAATTCTATTGTTGTTATTGTGGTTGCCTCACCTTAGGCAAGGCAGATATACCATATCTCTGTTGGTAATGGCCTCTCTTAAGAACTATTATTAACGATGACGGTAAGCAGAAAAAAACTATCTTCTAAAGCCAATACACTATGTGGAATATCAGCCTTTAAAGCAATCATTTGTCCTTTTTGAAGTGAAACCGTTTGTTGCTCTGTGCAGAAGTTTACTTTTCCTTCCAATACCTGCACATGAATGTCTCCGTATGCACTATGTTTTTTTAATTCGGCATTTTGATGCATTCCAATCAGAACTACAGTGGTATTGTCTGATTTAAAAATGGTGATGGAGTTATGATCGGTGGTTGCCCAGGTAATTTCATGTTTTATCTGAAGAATAAAATTATTCAGATCCATTTCCACCAATGGAGCATCTAATAAACGGTCGCCTTCCGGCCGTAGTGGCGTGGCTTCGTTCGATTTATTTTCAACTTCTATATTTTCAGTTGGTGCCGTTTTTAAATGAGTATCGGCATGTGTATTTAATTTTGAAATCAAGGCATCAGATATTTCTTCGGTGTAAATACCATAACCATTTACCAATACTCCTTTCACGTTATATTTATTAGAAGAGATAGCATATAATATTGACTGATCATCAGGATTAGATTCGCCTTCAAAGCGGTAAACTTTATCTATCTCAAAATCATTGGGAGATAAACTCAAGTTTGATTGATGACAGACCACGCATTCCAGATTGATATTAAAGTCCATTGAATAACCTTCCTTCTTTAAACCGTTAATCGTTTCCGATAATGTGCCATAACTTTCTTTCATGTTTTATTATATTATATTATTTAAAAAAACCAAACAGACTAATTTACTCTCTTATACCAGTAGATACGTCCGGTTATCTGCACAAGACGGCCATATTTATAACCGTAGTATTATTTTTCATTTTTATCCCTATATGCTTTTTTCATACATCTCACCAGTCGTTTTTGCAATCATTTCCTCCTCATTGGTTTGGATGACATGTACTTTCACTTTACTGGTCTCCGTTACATCTGTTCCCTGCACCATGTGCCTCGTAAGCAATACATCATAATCACTTAAAAAAACCACATGGTTATATAAATTATGTTGTTGAATAAACTGTATCCAATGCCTTATCAATTCCTTTCCTGATTCATCGAACGGAGGCGCCTTACCTGCAATGACCAACTGAACGGGATGTTCAGGATTGGTAAGTATGCGTACAAATCTTTCGGGTTCGTACAACAAAAGATCAGGCCTTTTATAAGGAACAAAACGCCTGGCAAATCCCAGTGTTAATGTGTTGGGATTGAATATATGTTTTGCGGCATCAATAAATTCCTGCGATTGTAAGGCAATTGCCGATTCTCTTTCAAATCTTTCTCTCGTAAAATTCACCAGTTCATTGCGGCAGTCATTTCGCATTTGCCATAATGTTTCATCCTTTATTTTGCTAATGTCTTCTTCCAAACTTTCAAGTTCATCTTTCCACCGGTTTTTTTTATTTTGATTTTCTTTGATCGTATAAAAGCGCTTTAGTTCTGCTGAAAAATCATCAACTGTTTACCAACAGAGCACCGCCACTTCGGGAATATTTAAATTGCGATTCATCAAATACAGGAGAGTCTTTTATCGCATCGGTTGAAATGCTCACAATAACTTTGGAATGGTCCCATTGTATTTCTTTTACTGTTCCGGTTTCTATCAAATATTTTTTACCACCAAACCAGTTATGTGAATCAACCACCAGGTACATAATTTGCCAGTTGGTATCGTCGAAAATAAAATCACTTACGTGAGCAAAATCTCCATCAGATGCGTGAACATGATATCCCATAATTGTTTTGGTACTTCTTAAATGGTGATCATCATCGCTTCTTTTAATGTTAGCATCACCTTCCGTCATTATCTTTTCTTCTATGATGGGAACATTATCCATAGCTGCTGCTGAACCACCTGCATAAAACCCGCTGCTATCATACCTTTGGAAGGCATAGTGCCCATATAGTGCTATATCCTGCTGACGCGATACGGGCTTATCCGAATCAATATCGGAACTGGCCCTTATTTGTTCCTTGCTAAGATTTACAGGAAATATTCTGAGCCGTGCCTCCCTTTTTACTATGGCTTGTGGGGCGATAAGTACCTTACGGTAAACAAACCAGTTGCCGGTTTTTAAAATAAGGTAACGGATTAACCAGGTGTTATCTTCGAAATAAAACTCCTCCACTTTTCCTATATGGCCATCCGTGGCTTCCATGTTATAGCCTGTTAAACTTATAATGTCTCGTTGCATAAAATTTTTATTCTAAATTTTTTATAATTCAGTATATCAAATTAAATGACGGCATTTTTCATCATCAATAAATACCATCAACTGAATCCCCATAATAATTTTGAAGGTTTGCCGCGTATGATTCACTTATAGCTTCACCTGGCTCATATTCAGGACTGTTTTTTACATCTGCTTCGGAAACATTGATGATAACTTCAGAAGTATCCCATTCTATTTCCTTAACTAATTTTGGCGATATCAATACCTTTTTTCCGGGAAACCAATGGCCCGTGTCCACCACGAGATATTCCAGTTTCCAGGAATTATCGTTCACTATAAAATCTTCCACATCGCCAATTATTCCATCTGTTGCATGTATGGTATAACCCGTCACTTTGTGGGTGCTGCGCAGATGAGGGTCGCCATTAGCATCTTTAATATCTTTACTGTTTTCTCTTCTCACTGCCTCGGTAAGTGGTTCATGCACCTCAGTCATCATTCCGGAAACGCCCATTCCGCCACCCCAAACGCCGCCTCCCCAATAGCTGGTCCACGGGTAGTATTCATACATTTCAATTTCATGCTGGCGGGAAACCGGTTGCTCCGTATCAATATTGGGGCTGTTCTTTATTTTTTCTTTTGTGAGATTAACCGGAAAGATTTCATTCTTCCAATCAGGAGTTAACAGTGCCTGTGGGGCTATAAGCACCTTGCGGCCATTGAGCCAGTTGCTTGTTTCTACTACTACATAACGAACAGTCCAGGTGAGATCATCAAAATAAAATTCTTTAACTTTTCCAATTTCACCATCAGTGGCGCCCATGCTGAATCCAATTAAACTTTTAATATTGCGTTGCATAATTTTTATGGTTAAAAAGTATTGTAATAATCTGCCATAAAGGTAAAGCCCGGTTTTCTGCCTCGGCTTGATGCAAATCAACAGTGCATTTGTTTTTCGTCAATCAAATGAAGATGGGTACTACAGTGAACGAGATTGCGTATCACTTTAAAAACTATTCAATTTATCGGTTAAAGTTCAACGAACGTCTGACAGCTATTGGGTAGACACCATCCTAATTGAAACCTGGACACTTACCAGCAAAATCTTGAGGGAAAAATTTTAATAGATTTTAATTTCCGTAACCTAAAGGGAGATTGATTCTGTTTAGTATTAAAGGCTGCGTAGCCTATTTTCTTCAAGGATAATTATTTTTCTACTTTTAATTCAATCAGTTTCTCAACTTTAAATCGGCAAGGGCTCTTAAAAGAGATTCAGTGGCAATTCCCATAACATGCGATAGATTCTGCCTGGAAATAATATTCTGGCTTACACCCCGCTTCAATTTAAAGTTTGTCTAAAATCTCAATAATCCGAGTGCCACTTACGAAGTGACTGATATACAATCGCAATTAATTTTCCTTCATTCTCCAATAAATTTTAAGCCAAAAGCTTTATAAACATTTTTGAAACCTTTATGCCAGTATTTATTTAGTATCTATTTTCTTTTTGAGCAAATGCGCATTATCCTTTTTTACAAGGTCTTGGTCCTTGGCTCAGTCCCTAGCATTCAACTTACCCATTCATTGGTCTTGCGCATTGATCATAGACTTTGGTCATGATGCTGGCTGCACTTCTTTTTTATCCGGACTCTGAATGCCTTCCAGTTTTTTGAATTTGAGCAGCAGGGCATTGAGCGCTACAATAAGGGTGCTCCCAGACATGGATAACGCTGCAACCTCCGGGCTCAATACAAAGGGGTATAAAACCCCGGCCGCAAGAGGAAAGGCCAGCACATTGTAACCGACCGCCCACCAAAGGTTTTGGTGCATTTTGCGAACGGTTGCCCGGGAAAGCTCTATTGCGCCAACAATATCGTAAGGGTCGCTTTTCATGAGTACCACGTCTGCACTTTCCATGGCCACATCGGTTCCGGCACCAATAGCAAACCCTACATCGGCCTGGGTTAGGGCTGGTGCATCGTTAACGCCATCGCCCACCATACCCACTTTCTTGCCTGAGGATTGCAGTTCCTTCACTTTTTCTGCCTTCTGGGCCGGCAGTACGTCGGCCAAAATGCTGTCTATGCCCAGATCCTTGGCAATACGTTTGGCCGTAGCTGCATTATCACCGGTAAGCATAACCACCTCAATATTGAGTTTACGCAGCTTTTCCACCGCTGCTTTGGAGGTCGGTCTTATTGCATCGGCTATGGCAATAAGGCCGATTATGCGTCCACCCTGGGACACATGCACAACGGTACGACCGCCATCCTGCATACGGGTAGCCTCGGTTTCCAGACCGCCGAGTGAAATCTTTTTGGTATCCATTAGCAGTCGGTTGCCAAGGAAAACGGTCCCGTCGGCAGTCTCGGCACTTGCCCCCATTCCGTCAAGGCTTACAAATTTTGTTGGTGCCTGTATGGTGAGGTTCTTTGCCTTGCGCAGTATTGCCTGGGCCAACGGATGAGCCGAGCCCTGCTCTACGGCGGCGGCGGCAGAAAGCAAGGTGTCTTCTGCAACGCCCTCTGCGGTAACAATTTCCACTACCTCTGGCTGCCCGATTGTTAGCGTACCCGTCTTATCGAAGACGATAACCTGCAACTTTGTAGCATCCTCGAGTGCCGATGCATTCTTGAATAGTATGCCGTTCTTTGCACCCAGGCCGGTACTTATCATTACGGCCATAGGCGTTGCAAGACCCAAGGCATCGGGACAGGCTATTACGAATACAGTGATGGTCAATGTCAACCCAAACATCAATGGCTGACCGATCCACCAGAACCAGACAGAAAAAGTGACCAGGCCAATGACGATAGCGGCGATCACCAGCCATTGCGCTGCTTTGTCTGCCAATAGTTGCGCCGGAGCCTTCGAGTTCTGAGCCTCTTGTACCAGTTTTACAATCTGTGCCAGTGCCGAGTCGGCTCCTACCTTGGTTGCCTTATACCGAAAACTGCCAGACTTGTTGATGGTGGCTCCGATAACCGTATCGCCGGGACCCTTTTTTACAGGCATTGACTCTCCCGTAAGCATAGATTCGTCAACCAACGATTCGCCACTATCAATCGTTCCATCAACAGGGATTTTGGCACCTGGCCGCATCACTACCATCTCGTCCTTCAATACCTCGGCCGTGGGTACCTCTACCTCCGCCCCATTGCGGATGACCGATGCCTTTGTGGGTGTTAGGTTCATTAATGCCTTGATGGCCGAAGATGCCCCTGCCCTGGCCCGCATTTCGAGCCAATGGCCCAGCAGGATAAAAACCAACAGAACGGCCACGGCCTCGAAGAACTGGTCGCCTCCTTTCAGAAAGAATACGCTGATGATACTGAAGATATATCCGGTGCCGACACTAAGAGCAATGAGCACTGCCATACCCAATTTGCCCTCTTTGATAGAGCGCCAGGCAGAGACGAAAAAAGACCAACTGGGGTACACCACTGCGATAGTTGCCAGGATGAACAGCCACACGTTAAGCTGCAGCCCGAACGGTGGTTTGGGCGCAGCGAACAACCCTCCCATAGGGGCGTAGATAAATATTGGTATGGTAAAAATGAGGCAGATCCAAAAACGGTTGCGCAAATCCTTTACTATGGCCGCCATGTCCTGACCGCTATGGCCCATCTCGTAGGCCATTTTTGAGTCAACTTTATTCGAAGATCCATCCTTTGATGATCCTTTTTCTGATGATTTATCGCCACTCATTCTTGCATGCTCTTCCGCAGACATATCCATTTTCTTCGGGTCATCTTTCTTTGAAGATTCATCCTTAGTGGATTCTTTTTCCGAAGAAGTTTCTTCTTTCTTTTCATCTTTTGGAGATTCCTCTTTCGGAGTGGCTTCCTTCGGTTGCTCTTTCGGAGTTTCCTCTTTTGTTGGCTCTGCTTTTGGAGTATCAGCCTTGGCACTTTCCGTTGTAGTTGTCACCTTCGGCTCGTCGCCCTCTGTGTCGATATTGATGGTAATTTTTGCCATAGTTGTCAATTTTATTCTGTTTACACTTTATTTTGTAATCCTTTTTTCAGACTCCATTTATTTTGAGTCGTCTTCCCCGGAAGACTTCTCTTTGGATAATCCGACTTTACTATTTAGCCAAAGCTTTTTCAAGAGTTGCTTTATGCTCCTGATACTTTTCCTTTGTTTTTTCGGAAGCGAAACCAGTTTTGTCATTTACTAACCACCGGAAATCACATTTAGCTGCTCCAATTGCTATAGTTCCGGTTCTTTTTAATTGTCCACCCCATTGTTCGGCTAAAGGATAATCCAGTTTGCACCAGGTTTGATAGCAAACATCTCCAAGTTCAAATTTTTTAAAATATTCAGCGACATGGCAGCGTGTACAATTGAAAGCAATGATGTTTTTATCTGAGTTTACATCTTCCCAGCCATAGTCAGGAGGAGTAAAAGGAAACATCCTGAAAATTTGTGTTGCCAATTCCATTTTTTTAATTGGGTTGTCAGAAAATATTCCTGCCACCAGCATTGGTATCTTACCCATGCGGGTGTAGATTTTCCAACCAATCTTATAGATTAATGAGATTGCTTCTTCTTTGTTTTTTTCTGACTTAATCAGCGTATTATACAGGGCAAGGGAAGCGCAAGCCAGGTGTATGGTAAATGTAGCCCCAAGAGTTTGTTGTTTAGGCAGATCAATTTCTAACCTCGAATATTCCTGCCATGTTTCTTCTAATAGTCGCCCTGTAGTATTTTCATTAAATTCTTTTCCTAAAACTTCTTGTGCCGGTGGATTAATTATTGCTTTAAAAGCACCGGCATTTGTTTCCCACTTTGTTAAGGTCTGGATGATTTGGTCATAAACAGCTTTCCACATCAGGGGATTGTCCTCAAGCCCCTGCAATGATGATGGAATCGTTTCCCCTGTAAGTAAAAATTCGGGTAAGGCTTTTTCTATTCTTTTTTTTATTTGTTCACCATTGATAGTTAAACGGGCAAACTCTCTGGCTATAATTGGTTTGGTAATTTCTTCAAACCGTGCATCCGGAGCAAGTTGAAATGTCAGGGCTTCAGCAGTGGTAAGTGCTTTAGCATGTAATAATAAGTTCCCAGGAAAAATATATCCGTACCTGTAACCGGCACTGATCATATTTAAATACACCTTCGTTATGGAAACATCTTTTAGCCGGCTTTTATAAAAATCATCAGCTAAGTTTTTAAATACTTCATAAAAGGCTTTTTCATCTGCTTTAGGTAACTCGTTACATTGTTTCTTGAAATGGTAAAATGCCCGTTTAATATCATTTTGCACCACGGCTAACCAGTAAAGTACAAACCGGTTCCTTTCTTCTTTTGTCAATTCACCATACATTCCAAAATCAAGCAGTTCGATCTCACCGCCTTCTTTAAAAAATATATTTCCCGGATGAAGGTCAGCATGAAATAGTCCATCTGAGATGAACATTTTTAATTCCATTTCTACAAGCCTGACGTTCAGTTTTTCTTTTGCTTGCTTCGATAGTTTCTGCTCAACTTCTTTTAAGCGAAGACCTGAAATTCGTTCCATCGTTAGTAACCTTTCGCTACTGTAATTCAAATAAACTTTTGGAAATATTATATCATCCCAACCCTTAAAGTTATTCCTGAAACGCTCTATGGTTTCTGCTTCATGCGCAAAGTCCAGCTCTTGTATAGTGTATCTTTTAAATTCCCGGAATGCATTGATAAGATTCGCTCTTTTTACCTTTCGAGAAAATAAAAAATTCAATATTGATATAATCCCGTCTATTGCATGTAAATCATCTAAAACCTTAGACTTTACATCAGGCCGCTGAATTTTTAGGGCAACTTGTTCGCCTGATTTTAATATTGCAAAATGAACCTGCGACAAGGAGGCGGATGCTACAGGTTTTTCTTCAATGGATTGGAAAAGCTCTTGTAAAGATTGTCCTAGCTCCACTTCAATGATTTGCTTTGCTGAATCAAAATCAAATGGGGGAACATTCTCCTGAAGCTTTTCAAGAGCGGTAATATATTGTGCCGGCAACAAATCAGGCCGGGTACTTAATATCTGTCCAAGTTTGATAAATGCAGGGCCCAAAGCAAGAATATCCGCTACGAATTGTTCCGGCAGAAGCGACTTGTTTTTTTTGAGGTCACTCAGGCGGGAAAATTTTTTAAAAGCCATGTGTTGCTTAATACCCTTTATAAATATGTTCCCCTTTGTATTCATAAAAAACATCTAAGGTTTAGTTTTATCGGAACCCATTTTTGCATGTTCCTCTTCGGGCATATCCATTTTTTTTGGGTCGTCTTTCTTTACAGATTCATTCTTTGGAGGTTCTTTTTCCGAAGTAGTTTCTTCCTTCGTTTCTGCTTTCGGAGATTCTGCTTTTGGTGATTCTACTTTTGGTGATTCTACTTTTGGTGATTCTGTTTTTGGAACAATGGCTTTAGTATTATCTGTAGTAGTGGTGACCTTCGGTTCGCTATTCTCAGAACCGGTTTTAATGTTGATAGTGATGTCTGTCATGTTTTTAGATTTTATTATTGTAAAAATTATTTAGGGAATTTCATTTTTAATTTTTCAAGTGCTTCCACCATCGTAGTTGCCACTAAATAGTTTCGGTACCACTTCTGATCTGCGGGAACAATTACAAACGGATTGTGTTTTCCGCATCCATCAAGCATCTGCTGGTATGCACTCACATAGTCATCCCATTTTTTTGCTTCTGCGGTATCGTTTGCCGTGTATTTCCATTTTTTTTCAGGATCGGCTAATCGTTGTTCTATCTTGCTTTTTTGCTCTTTTTCGGATATGTGCAGAAAAAACTTAAGGATGATAGTTCCGTTTTTTTGCAGGTGATCCTCCACTTCGTTGATTAACTTATGTCGTTCCGCAACTTCTTTTTTATCAATTAAATCATGAACAACAGGGAACAAAATGTCTTCGTAGTAGGAACGGTTGAAAATTTCAAACATTCGTTTTTCAGGGAATCCAGGATATACACGCCACAAAAAGTCGTGGCCTTTTTCTTCTTCTGTTGGCGTTTTAAAAGATTTCACCCGGCACCCCTGCGGATTAATGCAGGAAAAAACATGGCGTATAGTACCGTCTTTGCCTGCAGTATCCATTCCCTGAAGGATTATAAGCAATGCATGTTTTCCTTCGGCATAAAAAAGATTTTGCAATGAAAAAATTTGAGCGTTCATTTTCTTCAATTCTTTTTTCGCTTCTTTCTTGTTAATGTCATCGGGTGCTCTGGTTGATATGGCGCTTATATTTTTCATTTTGTTTATTTGTTTATTTTCTATTTATTTCTTTGATTTTAATTAGTAATGATGTTATTCTTATTTTTTTAATATCGTGTAGTTAATTCTTATCATGACTATTTAATTTTCTCAGAACTTTATTATTCTTACCATCCGCCACCGGCACAACCGCCCATACCACCACCGCCACCAAACCCGCCAAACCCGCCTCCCATGCCGCCACCACCCATGCCTCTTCCACCACCGCCCATACCGCCGCCGAGCATACCTCCCGGGAGAAAAGGGAAAAACCAGCCGTGCCCGCCACGGGAAATATATTTTCCGCCGCTCTTTTTACCTCTGCCAAACATTGATAAAACAATAAATAAAACTATAATGACTATAATGGTTATAATAGAACCAACGCCGGGTTTTGCGCCTCTGTCAGCATAACCTGCAGGCACTTTATATTCGCCTGCAGCAGCTTTCATAAGAGAAGTTGTTCCGGCATCGAAGCCCTTGAAATAGTCTCCCGTTCTGAAAGCCGGAAGAATGTCATTATTTATTATTGATTTCGCAGTTATATCAGGAACAGCGCCCTCAAGCCCCGAGCCTGTTGCTATCCAAACCTTCCGCTCTTTTATGGTTGCCAAAATGACTATTCCATTGTTCTTTCCTTTATTTCCTACACCCCATCCTCTTAATATACCTAAGGTAACATCCTCAATTGGATAACTGCCTGTTGTTTCCATAACAACAATAACTATCTGGTTCGAGGTACTATCCTCGTATGCAACAAGTTTTTGCTCTAATGCCTGTACCTGTACTGAAGTAAGCGCATCAGTATAATTATTTACCAGCCTTGAAGGATTAGGCTTTGCTGGAATAACTTTTTCGATTTGTGCAAAAACGCAAAAAGAAAAAAACAAGGATATAAATAAGAATATTTTTTTCATACTTTATTTGCCAAATACAATTTCGTCAGGCAGGACGTTTTTATCTGTGTCTTTATCGTAGGGGAAATAATACTTTAAAGCCTGCCCCAGTTCCTCAATGCCATTGCAAATTCCATCTACCAGCTTTTCCTGCCTGAAATGAAGGAACATCTTTGCCAGCACATCCTGCCAATATTTTTCGCCTGCTTCCCGGTGTATGCCATCATCGCCATATACAGCAGCCTGTCTATGTTTTACAGCAACATAGATCAAGGTTGCATTATGCAATTCTGATTTATCCATTTTCAGTTTCAAGAAAAGTTCTTTTGCACGGTCAACAGGTTCTTTAGCGGGGCTTTTAGATTCGACATAAAGTCTTATCTCGCCACTGGTTTCCTTTTCTGCCGTCTTAATGGCATCAACTAATCT
The DNA here is from genome assembly GCA_038251675.1 of Chitinophagales bacterium. Taxonomy (GTDB): domain Bacteria; phylum Bacteroidota; class Bacteroidia; order Chitinophagales; family Chitinophagaceae; genus Ginsengibacter. The sequence goes on from JBBSBD010000049.1 coordinate 26,908, forward strand.
TTGGTTTTGTTCTTGCGTAAAGAACTCTTTTCTCTTTTGCCAGAGGAAATTTTTCATACTATAATTATTTAACATTAGAATTTATTCCAGGCGTTATTTCATTACACTAACCAGCTTATTTTAAATAATAGTTAGAAATTTATTTTTTATTACGTACAATCTCTACAGAACATTTTGCATGTAATGCCACGGCCTGAGATACCGAACCTAGCAAAAAACCTGCGACAGCTCCATGACCATGTGAGCCAACAACAATCAAATCGGCACCAAATGTTTCTGCTTCTTTCAGGATAGCACTTTTTGGGGATCCTTCGATTGCAGCAACAGATATAAAAAGCTCAGGATTTTCTTTTCGCAAAATAGCGGCTGCATTTTTAGTCACATCCTCTGCCGCTTTTATTGCAAGGCTGTCTGCTTCAGCATAGTATTGGCTCATTGCGCCCATTGGTGCAGTATTCAGCATGTAGGAACCCCCTTCATAAGCAGATATAATGCGCAGTTTGGTGTTGGCAGCAAAGGTTCTGCCTGCAAATTCCTTTAACATCGTTTGGCCATGCGCAGAGCCATCGGTTGCTAATAGTATTTTCATTTTTTGTTTATTATTACGGTTGCCAAATCCTATACTTATTTTTTATTTCCCTGTGTTCCTCATTTTTGATTGATTCCCGCCACTTTTTATCAAAATAACCTGGTGCAACCGCTTTGTAAATAACCTAAAGTAAAAGTAAGCTGGTGTTTAATCTAAAGGATTGATGCAAATCAAGACTGCATTTGTTTTTCATCACATAAGGCAAACGCTTTACAACAAAGTATTGAGTTTGAAGTCCGGAATAAAGCAACCGAAAAGGTTTGCTGGCTATTATACTTTAAGCATGATAGCTTGTGCAATAATGAAACTGCCTGCCCAATGCTGAGTAATGAAGCTGAACGTACAAGAGTGCAACGCAAGGAACGAATTATAGCAGAAATGTTGTTCGGTACATAAAAAAGCATTCACATTTTATACTGCATAAAGTATAAAAAAGAAAAGACCGGCAAGGCTGTGCTATATAGTGGGAACTTTATAGCAATATTGCCCGGGTGAAAACATTGGTATTTTATCTTTAGATAAATACAATTTATTCTTAAAACAATGGTCAGGCATTGATAGTATCCATGTCCATTTTCATTAACGGTTTCTCCCTGCGGCATACACTTCAAAAAAACCAAAAAAAATGTTTATTTGAGACACTATAATTGAAAATGCGCTTAAATAAACCTTCCTGGTTTGCACTCGTTTTAAATGGGTTGAATTGGTATATACAATTGTAGCCTGGCCGTACAACTTGTGGGCGGTGCGGCCATCGCCCACGGCGACCTTCCCAGGGTTGATGGCCACTAACCTGGGAAAATTTGAAATGCACTCTCTTTATTTTTGTGGTTGTCTAAATCGTCTCATATTTCAGGGTGCAGATTTTTTGTATTGCCCTGACTGCTCCGCTTATTATTATTATTGAATTTCGATGGTTTCCACTTTTTTTGTAACTTATTTTTAATGATAAATTTCTTTTCCATAATGATCATTCAGGGAATGTTCATACATATCATTTACCGGTTGCGAAGGATCATATTCGGGACTGTTTTTCACTTCGTCCTTTGAGTGATTGATAGTAACCTCGTGCTCCTCCCATTTTACCTCTTTAATCCACTGTGGAGAAATGAGCACTTTTTCTCCCGAAAACCAGTTGCCGGTTTCCACAACAAGAAAATGGATTTTCCAGGTTGCATCATCAATTATAAAATCTTCCACTTCGCCTATGTCACCGTCCGTTGCATGAATATCATAACCTTTTACTTCATGTGTGCTTCGCAGATGCGGATTGTCATTCGCATGCTCTGTAGCTTTCATTTGTTGGATATCCTTTTCTTCTGCGCTTTCTCTAACTGCCGGATAGCCCCACATGCCAAGCCCCCAGTATCCGTACATCCCATACCCGTAATAGCCGGGCCAGGAGTAGTATCCGCGCATCAACTCTTCCTGCTGCCGCGAAACAGGTTTATCGGTGTCAATATCGGGGCTGTTTTTTATTTTTTCCTGGGTAAGATTTACAGAAAATGTTTTTGATTCCCATTCAGGTTTTTGAAATGCTTCTGTCGAAATCAAAACTTTGTTTCCGGAAAACCATCCTCCCGTTTTTACAACCATGTACCGGATGGTTGAGGTGCGGTCATCAAAATAGAATTCCTCTACTTTTCCAATTTCACCATCAGTTCCTTTAATTGTGTAGCCTAATAAACTGTTTATGCTGCGTTTCATATTATTTGTTTTTAATTGTTTGAAATATGAATTTATTATTTTGTTCAGGATGAGTTCTTAATGTGTCAAGGAGCCACTGCATAATTATTTTTAATAATCTTCCATAAAGGTAAAGCCCGGTTTTCTGCCTCGTCTTGATGCAAATCAACAGTGCATTTGTTTTTCGTCAATCAAATCAAGATGGCAAAATTTCGTTTTTAATTTTTCAAGTATTTCAACAATCGTATTTGCCACTATCGTTCCGGTACAATTTCCAGGTAAGCTGTTTAATCATTTATGGTATATATTTTTATTCATAGTTTTAATTGAAGTACTAATTTGATTTTTTTGCAGATGTTGCGTAAAATCTTCGAATTCTATTATTTCTTCTAATCGTCTTATTCCAGTCAAACTATTATCTTGATATAGTAGCCTCACCGCATAAGCGGCTATTACTCCTGTTGCATGTGCTTCATTAGCACCCCTTGCCATGTAGATTAATTCATTTTCCCGGTGTCTGTAACAATGTGTTTGAAAGGTAAATTTTTCCGAGCCAATCCTAAATTTCGTAAGCCATTTCTTTATGGTTTGGGGATTTAATTTATTCAGCCATTTAAGAAATCCAATTTTACTTAATACTCCAATCAACCATGTTACAAACCTGGAATCAAAAGCAAGCCTGGTTGCAGCGACCTGGACCTCCATAAAATTTGTGATGATGTGCTGATCGCCAAAATCAAAGCGATAAAATTTTCGGGGATGTATTTCAGTAAGTAATTGCACCTGAACAGGGTCAGAAAAGGATTTGAACTGCTTCAGTCCATGTTTGGTTTTGGTGGTAAAGGGTTTCCCGGCAGTTTCAATCATCCAACGTATGGCATCTACACCATGGTCTTCAGCTAAACCTAATACTATAAAAGATTGTACTTCATCGATCTTCTTTAAGGCCAGAAAGGCATTTTGTACAAAAACACCAGATAACCCTGG
>JBBSBD010000050.1:0-29960 GCA_038251675.1 Chitinophagales bacterium
AGTTCCGATTCCAGTAACAGAAACACTGCTTGTTGGTAAAGTGATTGTTTTATCGGCACCTGCGTTAGCAACCGGCGGAATATTGGCAGCGGCATTCACCGTTACTTTCATCGTGTCTTTTGCAGTAGCACCCTGGTTGTCGGTGACTTTTAATTCAAATAGATAAACGCCTTGTACGAGCGATGTGATTGAAGTGGCTGCAGAAGTAGCGGTCGTTATCGTTGCAGATGGCCCTGAAATCTTTGACCACAAGTAACTGCTTATTGTTCCATCAGCATCAGTTCCGATTCCAGTAACAGAAACACTGCTTGTTGGTAAAGTGATTGTTTTATCGGCACCTGCGTTAGCAACCGGCGGAATATTGGCAGCGGCATTCACCGTTACTTTCATTGTATCTCTTGCAATCGCACCCTGGTTGTCTGTAACTTTTAGCTCAAATAGATAAACACCTTGTACAAGTGATGTTATGGTTGTCGTTGCAGAAGTAGCGGTTGTTATCGTTGCAGATGGCCCGGAAATTTTTGACCATAAATAATTACTAATTGTTCCATCAGCATCAGTTCCGTTTCCGGAAAGAGAAGCACTGCTTGTTGGTAAAGTAATTGTTTTATCCGCACCGGCGTTGGCAACAGGGGGTTGATTTTGTGGTGGTGTGCCAAAATTATATTCAAAAGCACCTGCATCAAAAGCGGAGCCCTGGGGACGACTAACGCCGTCATAATCTTTTGTTACTCCATAAGGCGCTGCATTTAGCCCTTTGTCAACTGCAGGAGAGTTTGCCTGCAAATGAAAATTATTTGCATTGGCATTTACAAAATACGCATTGGCAATTATTGGAATTTTTACATTGTTTAAAGTATCAACATTCGTATTTCCATCGATATTAGTATAAGGATTATCGTAGATGCTTGTATTATTTGGCTTTACAATCAGGTTGTTGTAAATCTTATTTCCCTGTGCCATTGTATTATACGAGTTGAATAAATGAATGGCATTCCTCGCAGCATTCACAACAGTATTATTATTTATATAAACCTGCAGCCCGGTATATTGATTATTTGGCTGGGGGCGATCATCAACTGCTATTGCATCTTGCTTGGCAGCAGTTCCATCCCAACCTGTATTAGCAAGAATATTGTTGTAAATATTTACATTGCCATATCCAAAAATTTCCAGCCCTTCCCCGGTGCCGTTATTAATATAGTTGTCGTGAACGGATCCGTTACTTTTACCTCCCAGGATAATTCCGGCTTGTTGCGAGCCCAAATTTTGAAGGCCGTAATGAGTGACTGTATTGTTATAAATTTCAGCATTCGTCGTGGCTGCTACCTGTATTCCATCCCAACCGGTTGAGTCAACAATATTGTTATATAATTTTAAGCCATTCATTTTTACAGGCTCAATAGTAATGGTTTGATTATTACAATCCTTTACTGTCTGATTAACTGCCGTATTTACTATGTACATTCCTTCGCCAACTGTCTTGTGCACATAGTTATCATGTATCGAAACATTTTTTATAGTCCATCCCGTACTCCAGCTGGCAGGTGTACAATCTGCAGGATCAATTTTACACAAAAAGCCATTTTGAGAATTTTGCACTTCGAGATGATCTATTTCGTAGTCACTCGTACTATCACGTACTGAGATGCCGGCGGATAAAGTGCCTCCGCTCCAATAAGCCTTGAAGCCATAAGTTATTCCGGGTGTTCCTGTTCCGGAAAATTTGAAGTACCTGCTGTTTATGATACGGTAGCAATAGGTGGGGCCACTTCCGCAAACAACTTGCCCACCGCAATTTACAATTGTTATAGGTTGCGATGCTGTCCCGACCAGCCCTATTAAAGAAATATATGGATAATAACCACCTTGTATACAAACCTTTTCGCCCGGCAACACAGTCATTCCATTGCCATTAGTAAAATAAATTCCACCGTCGGCAGCAGGCTTTAAAACATGATCGCAGCCACAAGATGATTGGCCCCGGGAGGCAGTTGAAAACAATAGAAAGCTTAGGAGAAGTGTAAGGAATGAATTGGATAATGCTCTGTTCATTAAATGGTTTTTCTTGGTACTGGATGTGAATAGCTGTTCAAACAATTATTAAAAGCCTTTCGGGGCGTCTATCCATTTCAACTGAGGCAAAAAAATCGTAATGGTATAACCATTTTGAAACCTGGCTTCAGTATTAGTTCTTCTCAGTAACCGGCTACCCAGTTAAAGCTGATGCGCTCAATGCGGCGTTTTTAATAATTGTGGGTCAGTAGTAGAAAAGTGTATAGGCGTTGTTTATAGGTTCAGAGGTTAATCATAACTAACGCAAATAACCCTTTAATTATTTCGCAAAAGAAAGCAATTAATACGTAAGAGAGCCTTGCTGTAAAGGCTATCTTCCAATAATTTGCTAAAAAAAAGCAAATACTATTTTAACACTTTTAGAACCAACCTTGTAGAATAGTAATAAAAATTATGTTAAAATAATTTTACCCCTTGCAAATGAGAGTTTACTTTTTGGTGATAAATGCAAAGGTGTCTTTCAGCCGCAAAAACCACTTTTCAAAAAAATGATAAGAAAGATAGCTCAGAAAAATTGTGATCAGTAATGCACAAAATGCAGAGATTAACGAGGGAAATAGTGTGTTCACGTGAACTTGAAATTTATCGATAACTTTTTCAATTACGAGAATTCCAAAGAAGTGCAGGCAATAGAGCCCATAAGTGTAAATGCCAAGGTTCGAAATTATTCTGAAGCGGGAAAACTTAAAGAAGGAGTTTTTAGAAAAATTCTGCTCGGCAATTATGAATGCAAACAAACTACCCAACACAACCCGTTCAAATATTAACAGTGGCGTGGAAGAAAAAATAAAATCTTTAAACAGAATTAATATAAATGTGATAACGTAAACTCCAATTATGAAACTACGTTTCATGCTAATTATGAAATCTAAAAAAGAGGATGACGAAGAACAGGCGTAAGCTGTAAGCCCACCCAGGGCCATGTCTCCAATAACACTTAAAGTATGGAAATGAAGTATGGGATAACTGTTAACAAAAAAAGAACGGAACACAAGAGTAATTAAGATGATAACAATAAAAATATAGGGATAGGTTTTCTTCGAAAAATATTTCAAAATAACTGGCCACAATAGATAAAATTGTTCTTCAACAGCAACTGACCATAAAACGAGGAGGTTTAACGCATCAGGAGGCGCGGGCCATATTTTTATAAAATTAAAATTTCCCGCGAAGAAGATATAACTCCAAAAGTTTGATAATTCAAATGGCGATGGAACCATCTTATATTTCAAGAAAGGAAAAGCGATAAAACCTAAAAAGACGCATAAATAAAACAGGGGCCAAATGCGCAAAATTCTTCGTGCATAAAAGTTTTTAAGGCTGATCATGTTTTTCAATTCCTTTTCTTTTATCAAAAGAAAAGTTATCAGGAAACCACTTAAAACAAAAAAAACATTTACTCCCAGGTTTCCGTTTCTGAAAATGAAATTAAGAACTGAAGAAACTCTTGAGTTCGAGATTTTTGGAAAAATAGTTTCATTGCAATGATAGAGAAAAACAGAAAGGAAGCATATAAACCTTAGCCCATCCAGATTAGGGAAAAATATTTTGTTTTTTTGTGCTGATGCATCCATAAAAGAATTGAAAATATATTCCCGAAATGCATAAGATCAATTAAGGAACGTTAGGAAGGACTTTTGTTAAAGGAACACCTATAATTTCTTCCAGTTGAATTATGGCGACGTTTAGCTGTTTTTTTAAAGTCACCAGCTTAAATTGTTCCAATACATAGCCCTGGTAAATTTTGTTTAAATCATCCACGGTAATCGTGCCATCAGCATAGTTATTTTGAGCTGCCAGGTAATCTGAATAATTATTATCTACAGAAACTTTTTCAAGGTTCACCAATTCTTTTTGCTCCTTATAATTCTCATAGCGAATAAGCGTTTCAGCTTTTATTTCATTCATACGCTGATCCTTTGTTGCATTCGCAATAATTATATTTTGGTCTCCAACCTTGCGTTCATTCTTGTTTCTTGAATAAATGTCAAGAGGGATCAGTACTCCAAAATTATATTTGGGATAAAAATTGGAAGTGGGACTATTATTTACAACAAACTCATTTATGTTGCCTGCAAGCGTGACTGAACTTAGCCAGCTTGCATTTGCTTTTTTGCGATTAAGCTCGGCTATTTTTATGGTCGCATCATCAGAAGTGAATACCGGATTCTTATAAGCAAGCCGTACCAACCGGTCTTTTATCTCCTGTTCATTCTCTGCCGTTTCCGTAGGTGCCTTCGCTAATGGTATGGATGCTTCAGGTTTTTTCTTTTGGCTGCCTGCCGGCACGGAAACCTTCGGCTTTTTTCTCAGACTGTCGGGCACCTGTTGAATTCTTTGTGCAGAAGATCCTTCAGCCAGGAACATAATAAAGCAGAAAAACAATATTCTCATTTGATTTAAATTTCAGTTGATCTTTTTGATACGTAACCTGCAAATTAACAATAGACTTTCATAATGTATCAACGGGCCTGGTATTATTTGCCGCTTCTCTTTCGGCCTGGTCAAATTCCAGCAATCTTTTGATCATAGAAATTGTGCCAAAGAAAAAAATGGCGCCTGGTATCTGGCCAATAGCTACCTGCGCATATTGGGTTACAATCATTGCAAATAGTGCAGAGGCAATGGCTACTACATATGTTTTATACTCAGGGTTTTTTATTCTAAAATAATAATCTATGCATTGGTATAATATCACCAGGTAAAAAAACATCGTAAATGCAAGACCTATCCATCCCATTTCAAGTGCTGCTTTCAAAAGGCCGCTGTCCGGAGGGAAACCGGCCAGGATATGATTGGGGTTATAATGAAGACCTTCCGTACCCGTTGTTGCAATACCGCCACCTATCGGGTGCGCATATATATATGGTTGAATGTAGTGCCTGTTTACATCACGCACATTTAAAGATGCATCTTGTGAATTAAAGGTTGACCTTACACGGTTGAGTACCGCATTATCCACAGGAACATAGAGAATAAAAAGGGCGATTAACACCGATGCGAATAATGTGATAGCAGTTGTTTTGCTTCTTATCGTCATAAATAAATATAAGGCCATGCCTGCGGGTAAAATGACTGTAGTAGTGCGGGTACCGGAGTAAAACATCCCAAGTGTCATAATGAACGCTCCAAAATATAAGAGGTTTCGTCTTTTCTTTTGCTTCTCGTTAATGGCTATGATAAGAGCCACTACAGCCATCGATCCGGATAGAACCCCGAAGGACACCACATCGGACAGGAAAGAAAATTTTCGAAGCATACCACCCTGGAACATGAGTTTATACTCGATCGGGTCACTTTTTATGTAACTAATTTCCATGGGCAACATACCAAACCATTGCTGATAGCAGCCGTAAGCAGCGGCAAGAAAAGACATGTAAAGCCAAAACTTCATAAAATTCCTGAAGCGCTGAGGGGTATCTATAAGCCGGTAAGAAATAATGTATACAAGTACATAAACCATATAACGCTTAAACCTGAAAAGCCAACCAGCCTGGCTTTGCATGTCAGGATTAAAAAATTCCACGATATTAAAAATGGTATAGAAAATAAAAACTATTGAAACTCCCGTAAGTAAGATTGAATTTCTTGGCAGGTTAAGCTTCTTTGCAGAACCGTATGAACCCAAAAACAAAATTAAAATAAGAAGTTCTACGAAGGTGGGTAGGGGTAGAGATATATTAAGAATATGATTGGGATAAAATGCAAAAAAGCCAATAAACATGGTAATGAAATAACCTGTTACCGGTTCAAAAAAACAATAGTATACCACTATAATCGCGGCAACAGCGCCAACAGCTGCGAAGGCGATTATTGCCAGGTCGTGGGATACAAGAAATCCAATTCCTACAGCTATACATGCTAACAAAGCAATTCCAAATGGAGAGCTTAGTCCTTTAAGAAGAAATTCTCTCCTGAACCACTTTGGTAACCTTGATTCGACGATATCGGTACTTGCGGTGTACATCTCTTTTAGCCAAACATTATTTTTAAGAAAAGCGCTAATATAATAATCGTGACAAATAAATAGGCGATAACCTGGGTTAGATTAGTGCTTCGTTCTTCTTCATGAGATTCTATGTGTTTTTCTTCCATTTATCCTTTTTTAAGATTAGTGATTACATCATACAACATATTAACTGATGCAGGCCAGGTATGTGATTTTGCAAACTCGATTCTTTTATTTTTTATTTCACTGACAGGCTTTTCAGAAAGAGCATGCCCGATATTCTTTACATAACTTTCCGGCGTGTCGCATAAATATACAAAGTCACTGAAGAATCTCATCGCTTTGGTGTCAGTTGCCACCACTGGTTTGCCAGCTGCAAGGTATTCATCTATTTTACGGGGGTAGTTCCCGATCGTCATTTGATTTAATACCTGGGGATTTATACACACATCAAAATTGTGAACATAAGCAGGTAATTCAATAGGCTTTTTTGGCCCCAGGAAAAAAACATTCTTCATGTTGTGAAGAGCCGAAGATTTAAAAACAGTATCCTGTGGCCCCACGAGAATAATATTCCAGCCTGGTTTTTCTTTTGCTATGAATTCTAATAAGTTTATATCGAGCCTTGCAGATGTGAGCGCACCGCAATACCCAATTTTAGGACTTTGAAAATGAGCCATGTCGCCGGGCAAATGCTGGTTGGTATCAAGAAAATCCTCAACATCGCATCCCTGACCTATATCGGTACTTTTATTATATTTATTTGCATAGTCACTTAAGTAGGCAGAATTGGCAACAACAGCATCTGCTTTTTGCATAATTAGGGGTTCAGCCCTTTCACCATGTTTTTTAAAATAATCCTGGGATAGGAGATAGTCTCTCACATAATAGATAAACACATTTGGTTTAATAAATTCTTTAAGGTAAAGCCCGTTAAAGAAATCATTATCTACAATCAGGATGATTTCGGTAAAATTCAATTGCCTGGCGGAAGCCAAAATTTCAGAAGCAATTTTTCTACTGTTTCGCTTGTTTAAATAATTATAGAGAAATCCCTTTGGCAATAGGTTTATAGATTCAAGTATTATTCCCGGATTTAAAACCCATAGATTTTTTTCGACCTCGGTCAGCCTGTTTTTATTTCGCTTAATGCTTTCCAGCCGCGCCTTAACCTTCTTATCGTTCCTGTTTTTTAAATAATTAATACGATCAAGCGGCCGGTTTACATACAGCACTTTATTGGTACGGCACATCTCCATCGCCATATTTTTAAAATTACTGCCAATCTCAATATCCCACGGTTGTAATCCAAACATTATAAAACACCTGTTTTCCATTTACTCAAAAATTTATGTAAAAACAACTGGTATAATTGTGGATAATATCCAATTGCATATTTAAAGCAATTGATAAAGTTGATGTCAAAATATTTTCTCAAAAGTAACTGTGTTACTACAAAACCTAAAAAGTGAGTTGATAATAAAGCGTATGCGGCGCCAAGAAACCCGAAGGCATTTATGAAAAAATAGCAGAGCGTTATTTCCAGTATGGCAATTATAGTAATTATTAAGAAGTTCAACTGTGGTTTACCGGTAGAATCTATGATAACACCCCACTGTTTTAAAAATGCAAGAAAAATCGTGGAGAACGAAACAAGCCTGAGGTAAGGGATTGCGTCGTAATATTTTTCGCCGGCTAAAATAAAAAGTATTGCCTTTGGAAAGATTAATATAAAAATTACTACAGGCACAATAAAGCAAAGTGTAGCTCCTACTGCCTTCTCATAATAGCTTTTAATAACGCCGGGCTTGCCCAGCAGTTCAGGGTTAGAACTTTTGGGAAATACGATATCGCTCATAACCTGTGAGGGGATATCAGCAAGGTTCACAATTCTGAGCGATATGCTTTGCGACGCAACAAACGCGGTGTTAGAAAGAATGTTTGAAATCATAAACTGGTCCACGTTCCGAAATACCAGTGTGCTTACATTGGAACCAAAAACATACTTACCGAAATGCCATAGTTTGCTTATCCATACTCCGGAAGGGATGTATCGGAGAATTAAAAAACGCTTTACAAAAGCAAAACCTGATAATGCACCGCTTAGTATTCCTGTGGAATAAATAATTACCAGGGCCTGCAGCGTTATTGATCCGTGGATAAGATAATAAACAAATATTGCGGATAATGTAAGTCCCTGCCTTACGAGATAAGTCCAAAACAGATTTTTGAAAAGTGACTTCCCATACATTATCCATTCAAAATGAGAGAAAGGAATTAAGAAAAGCATGCCCACAATAAAAATATGAAGCATGGATTCAAGCAAAGGCGCGTTTAAAAAAAGAGCTATTTGACGAGAGAAAAAAAACAATAATATACAAAGAATTACTGTGACAACAGCATTTAGGAAGAAGGCCGCAGACATCACTGCGCTATGTTGATCTTCTTTAGTATGGTTAATATATTTTATGAGGGAAGTCTTTACAAGGCCCTGGCGAAAAAGCTCAACAACAGAGGTAACTACAAGAAACAGCGACCATACGCCCATCTCAGGTTTGGACAGTGCCTTGTGGGCAAGCAACATAGTACTTAATACGCCAAAAACGGGAACCATTACTTTTTGAAACCCATTATAGAGGCCTGGTTTTATAGATTTATTATTTTTTAATTGATGTTGCATTTTTGCATCATGTTTTGACGCGTCTTTTTAATTGAAAAGTATAATTGGGAAAATATCCCCGGGCATATTTCTTAAGCCTTAATATTATTAAGGACTTATTATTAAGTTGTTATTGTTCTCTAACGTAAAAATCCACGGCGTATTGATCTTAATAGCAATTTTATACAATAATACCGGTATCGTAAGGCCGACCAATATTCCCGTAACTAAAAGGACCGGTATATTATAAACATCAAATACCCGGGTTAATAAAACTCTTAAACTTGCTACCACTATTACATGCGCAACATAAATGTACAGAGAATGCTTCCCCAACACCCGCAGCCATTTTGCTTTAGAATTTTTTTGTAAAATGAAAGATACATTTATAACGAATGCGCATCCTATTAGTGCAATGGGCAAAAAAACCAATGGATTAAAGTATTCAACATATTGGTATTTATTTTCCGGAAACCGGATGTTTGCATATAAAAAATAAATCTGTGAAAATATAAATGGGAACAGTAGTAATAGAAACAATCTCCAGGATTCAAATAAGTTCCATCTTTTACGGTTCCGGATAAAGTTAGAAATAAAGTCGCCCAGCGCAATAAATATATAGTAATGAAAAATATCGCTTACAAACCCCACGATGATATTTTTCTGATACAGCAACGCCGACAACAAAAATAGCAGAATGCCTAAAAGCAGGTTGTGCCATGATTTCAAGCCTGCATAATATTTAAGAATTACGTATAGTATAGTCACATTGAATAAGGCATACAAATACCAAAACTGCTCGATTTCTCTTGGCAGATATAATAGATCAAGGTAACTGGAAAGCGAGATAGGGCCGTTGACATATTGTGAAAAAATAAGCTGAAGGCTTATCTGTATTACCCCCCATAAAAAGTAGGGATATAAAATCGTGCGCATTTTCGTTTGTATAAATTTTTTCATGCCTCGTTTCGCAAAGCTTGATGAAACGAATATGCCTGAAACAATAAAAAAGAGAGGCATTCTGAAACTAAAAAAAATGATATTCCACTCTTCCAGGAACATGTAGTGTGATACATCTATTCCCGAATTCTTTATCCCCTCAAATACGTGGCGGTAAAGCACAAGTATAATTGCTATTCCTTTTGAATAGTCCACCCATAAGTGCCTGGCTGTCGGTTGATGAACTATTTTTTGCTGCAACTCAGAAATTGAGATTTTCAGGTAATACGTTGTTCAGGATCGCCCCAAGATTTTTTTGCTTCAAACTCTGCAGAAACTGGATAGATGTTTTATCGGTTTGTGTCACTGCATGTTCAGCAGAAAAAACGGAAACGACAGAGGAAACAAATTGAACGAGTTCCTTGCTATCTGCGTAATTATTTAAAGCCGGGCCCTCTATAAAAATAAAATCATATTTTTCTTTCAAAGAATCTAACATGGCGGGCATATCAAGTTTAAAGAATGCTTCTGAAGGAGTGAGGCTTGCTTCTTTGCAGCCTATTATATCAAGGTTTTCAGGCATTCTGCCCTCGGATGCTTTTTGAATAAGCACAGGCAACTGGGTACTGATCTTTTCACCCAGGTCCTGAACAAGTAGTGCGGCATCGAGCTTCCGGGTTAAAGTATTATTGTGCAAATTCATGTCGATAATCAATACCCTTTTTTTGCTAAGGAGCAAACTATAAGATAAAGCTTCAATGATCGTACTCTTTCCGGTTTGCCTTTGGGTACTTGTAAACAAAAAAGTTTTGTTACCACTTACGCTGATTTCATATCTGAGTTTTCGAATGTTATTTTTGAATAGAGCATCGGCGTTTTGTTCATCGCCATCAGTTTCGTTTAATAGTATTTCTGAAACGTTCTTATTCTTGAGCCTTATGGAGTTTACGATGCTTATGAGCTTAAGCTTTACTGCTTTTTCAAACCCGTAAGGAGTTTTTATAGAAGCATTAAATATTTCCAGGAATAAAAAAATAAATGAAGAAAGAAAAAACATTGATACACCGGAAATGCCCATGGTAATAATGGATTTTTTAGGCTCCGGTTCCACGGCTGGTTGCCCCACCAGCGTTTGAGCGAAGTTGGCCGTAGGATCATCTTTTGAAAGGCCTTCTGCCTGGTTAAGTTTATCTTTTATGTTTGCAAGTTGCTTTTGTTCCAGGTCGAGCTTATCCCTTATTACATCCATCTTTACATTACTGCCAGGGTTGATGTTTGTAAGCCCCGTGTAGTAATTTATCTTAACAGTATAATCTGCAATTGTGGATTGGGCAGCTTTCATCAGGGCATTTTCTTCATTGATTTTATCCTGGAGATCAGCAATACTTTCTGTGGCTTTCGCTTTTGATAGGCCCGAACTTGATTTCTGGTTAATCTCGGCGCGAATGTCACGTATCTGTTTTTGCAGATCAGCATCATTCCCGCCCTTGGCTACAAGGTCGGCCTCAAGCTTGTGTTGCTGATCCAGGAGTTTTACAACTTCTGAGTTATTTCCTGAAGAAGTACCCGATGTTGCCTGAAGTCTTTTAAGATTGCCTTCCAGGTATACAAGCCTGTTGGAATGTTCATCGTATTTACTCTTTTCCTCGGCTAGCCTGCCTTCAAGGTCTTTAACTGTTTCCATAGCACTGGTACTGCGGCTAACAGGATCAATTGTGCCCTGGCTTTGCTTTTCCAGAAGTAAAATATTACTGAGAGAATCTACTTTGTTTGCCTGAATGCGTTCCAGTTCTTTAATGTTGTCAACATTCTCTTCAGTTCTTTGCAAATTTAAATTCCTGTAGTAATTAAGAAATTCTTTACCCATTGCATTTACCACCCATGCTGAAAGTTCCGGTTTCTCTGAACGAAAAACAATGTTCAGGTAATCGGTTTTTTCCACCCTTACGATAAAAAGATATTTGGTAAGGCTCGTATAGTCGTATTGGTAAAGTTTTAGGTATTCAATAAGCCTTTTTTCCTCGGGGATATCTGATCTTAATAATTCACCTTTGTTTATTTTATCTGTAAGAATGCCTTTGGCAGCATCCTTACTTACTGACATGTAGATAATCGTCTGCATGTCTTTATCGCTAAGCCTTCTATATGGCATTGTTGGATTTTCAAGGTCATGCAACAATAATCTATAAGAAATAATACCAAGTACCCGCGGCGACTTAAAGGTTTCAATTACATTGTCAAATTTTGTATCAGCAGAGTAGAGGTCTACAATCGAAGAACCATCTGTCAGCTTTACTTTATCTGCGGTAAATCCTGTGGAATATTGGGCTAAGGATTCGTAAAGCGGTTTTTTAAAAATTAAAAAAATAAATGCCGTCAGGAGTGCAAGGAAAGTTAAAAAGATGATGATCCATTTTTTACGGTACAGCACTTTTAGAAAATATAACAAATCCATCGGCAAGCAATTTTTTAGTTTAAATAAAACAAATGTACAATCAAAAAAAAATCTGGTAGTAGAAATACCAGATTTTTTTACCTTAGATTGTTGGCTTTTCTATCGGGCTTTTATGAGCTTTATTGTTTGTTGTGCTTTTCCGTCACATACTACTTTCAGGTAATAGCTGCCCGGTGGTAAAGCTTTAGTCATTGAAAGATCAAGAGTTTGGTATAATTGCGAGGCCTCACTTGCGCCTAGAACTTTCTGATATACCATTCTGCCGTTTACGTCGTACAATACCAACGCTACTTGCTTCGCTTTAGACGAAAGTACAAGGTCTACTTTAAGATTATCAATAAATGGATTTGGATAAGCCTTTACTGCTGAAATCAAATTCTCGTTACTGTTAACAGTTGGCCTGTTGGATTCGCTCACATTATTTTGTGGCTGGTTAAAATTAGAATCTGGAAGCCCCTTGCCGGCAATCGGCAAGCCCTGGGTGCCAGTACCATCATAACTTTCAATTGTAATTGCCGCTGTGAAACAGTAAGGAGTGCCCGCTTCCGGAGCTATATTAAGGATAATTTCTCCGTCACTATTTGGAGTTACATCCTGGAAGTAAACCACTTTTGAATTATTGTTGTGGCTGTTTAAATATAAGATAGTGCCATTGATGGTATATACTGCATTAAAAAAACCATACCAGGTAGCGCTGCCAAAACATCCAATCCGGTATTTTTTAGTCTGATCCAGGTTAGAGAATTTAACCTGGCTTGTTTGAGATGCATCCACCCAGTAGTTACTTTGCATTACATTATTCGGGAAAATTCCACCGGTATTAACGCCGGCGTAAAATTCTCCATTGAATGAAGTAAGCAGAAGCATTTCATATCCCGTGCTGTTCAAAGATGCATCGTGGAAGTCGCTGAATACAGAGCCCGCAGTAGGCGCCGCATCTGTACTATTCCATGGCGAAGGAGCAGTATAATTAATATCCCAGTTAAGCAGCACTATCTGTGATGGCAAACTTGTGCTTGATATATTACTAAATGCACTAAGCGTAGCATTCAATTTAGCTCGTACTTCGTAGTAATATTTCTTGTTTGGAGTTAAACCCGCATCAGTATAGGTTGTTACATTTGGAGCGGTCGTAGTAACGAGAGCGTAAGGGCCTCCGTACGATGTTGATCTCCAAATTTCAAATCCGGTTTCATTATCACTCCGGTCACTCCACGTAAGGTTGATCTTATCTGCCTGAAGAATAGTTTCTGTGAACAGATCCGCCGGTCTTAGCAACGGGGTACCGCTATATTCCTGCAACACAGCAGCATTAATATTTAAATTTAAAGCGGCCACACCTTTCGTAAACGCTACATCAATAATTCCAGAGCCATTAGGTACGAGCCCATTCAATTGAACACTTTTATTAGAATTGTACATCGCATTTACAGTTACGGATTGCGCTCCTACCGTGAAAGTAGCGGTACCGTCGTCTCCTGAATTAAAGCTGCTTAGAATAACGATATTGTATTTTTTAAGAGGATTAAGCCCGGCAAATTCCAAATGAGCCGTTGAAGATTGAGAATAATACACAGAAGTAAGAAGTACACTATCGGGGTAAATGCCTTTGCTATTAGAAGTCATTCCTGCGTTAAAGTTCCCCGTTAGTTGTTCTAAAAACTTAACACTATACCCTGTATTTACTCCGGTGGCATCAAGAAGGTTGCTTAAAGCAAGATTTGCAAACGGGAAATATAAATAATTATTCCACGGAGCCGGCGCACTTATGCCACCTTCTGAACTGAAATTAATAAACGTAGAACGGAAACTGCTATCTACTACATTGACCGAAAATTTCCGCGTAGAAACGCCCCCGTAATTATCACTCACCTGTACATTAATATTATTATAGACTCCTACATCAGCTAGTTGTGGTTGAAAAATAATATCAGCCGAGCCATTTCCTGTATTCAATATCGATGCAAAAGAAGGAAGCCCTGTTATGTTCAGCGTTAATGTTTCACCTGCATCATCAGCGGCGATAATGTTTACTACACCCTGGCTACCAGACTTTACTACCATGTCATTTATTGAATGTAGCACTGGCAGTTTATTAACGGTCTTTACGCTTACGGGGGTATTTATGCCGGTGGAACCGTGAGTATTGTCTGCAGAAATTTCATAATAAAAGGTGATGTTCCCAGACACAGTATTATCAATGTAAGTTGAATCATTTGCATTCGAAGCACCAGGATTAAGCAGCGTGAACGGCCCTGCTGGACTAATTGACCTGTACACGGAATAAGACAATTCATTGTAAGCAATATCCTTCCATGATATTTTAACTGAACCATCGGGAAGAGCCACAGCCGCAAGATTAGTAGGCATGGCCGGCGCTGTTCCATCGTCAAAAGCTGTTTCTACATTTATCACGGTTATTGTAGCAGCGGATGAAATTACACCTCCTGCACCGTCGCTTACGGTTATTGTAATTGGATAAATTCCTGCATCGGCATATCCCGGAGCAGAGTATAAACTTGCCGTTGTATTACCGGTAACCCGTATTGAAAGAAACGCCGGACCGCTGGTAAGTGCCCATCTCAATAAGGTATTCTTGTCTGGGTCGCTCGCTGTCATCGGAGTAAGATTTACTGATCCTTCCGATATGGTGATGTCACGTAAGCGGTACATGACCGGAGACTGGTTATTATTAACTGTCACAGAAAATGTAACTGTATCTTTTCCACCTTTTCCATCATCAACGATTACGGAAATATTATATAAGCCATTTGAAGAAGGTGATGGATTAAAAGCTATTTTACCAGATCCGTTTCCGGTATTACTAAAAGTAGCAAATGATGGAAGGTTGATAAAACTAAACGAGAGATTATCTCCATCTACATCGGTTGCTTTAATGGAAATTGTTTTTATAGATAGATTATACATTGCAAAGCTTGCAATAGAAGTAAGCTTTGGCGGGTTGTTAGTCGTTGCAGCAGACGCTATGGAAGAATAGGCTGAATAACCTCCGATACCTATTGCTCTTACTTTATAATAATAGTTGGTATTCGCATACAATCCGGTATCCGCGAAGGAAACTATGCTGTCTTTAAAGTTATATGTTTTAAACAAATGAAAATTATTTGTTGAACTCACCGACCTGTAAACTTCATATCCCGTTTGAGTCGAACTGTCTTTAAACGAAACATTAATCTGGTAGGGAGAAACAACCTGAGCTGTTACATACAATGGAACGGCTGGTACAGCAGGTAAAGCAGGTGTTGTAACGGTAGTGTTTTTATTAATAAATACTGAATCTGCAATTAAAGCTTTAGCAATTCCAGGGCCATTATAGCGAACCTGCAATGTATTTCCCCCTGTTTTCTCAAAATAGGTAACCCATATCGGGTGGCGACCTGCCGTTAAGGTGATTGTTCCCGATTTTTCAATAGTCCCGTGGACCAGGTCGTTATTTACTACAAGACCTGCTGCGTCAAAAGTATTTAGGTACAAGTTGCTTCCATCGTCAGAGGTTGTGTAAAATGTATAAGTGCCCGCGGTCTTGATATTGATATTTGCAAAAAATTTAAAAGCAAAACTGTCCTGTTTCAATGCTGGTGAAATCGAGAAATTTGGAAGAATGCCATACGTAACCGGAGTCAAAGTGCTAAAATCCGGAACACTACTCCAAAGGCCTTCATAATACGAATATTCTACGCCTCCTATGTCATTCGGGTTAAACCCGGATGGGCCATTAAAATTAACAGCCTGAATTTTATATGAATAAGTTGTAGATCCAACCACCGTTGTATCGTCATACGCCACTGTATTTGAAGGCAGTAAAGCAATCATAGTGTAATCGGGCTCTGATGCTGCTTTTCTATATAATTCAAATCCGGTTTCATTGCTACTATTGTCATTCCATGTTAAATGAATTTTATTATATGCAGTTGGTACCGCAAGTAGATTTGAAGTCATTTGAGGTAAAACAACATTGTGGGCCGTCACGGTGTCACCAAGATAATTGTCGGGAATAATTGTGCGGCTCGGAAAACCGGCGGCAGCGCAAGTCCAATACATGTTCATTGATTGGCTTCCCGTTTGGTTAAAATAAGTCACCGCGATAGAGTAGAGTCCGGCTGTGAGTGTTATTGTACCGCTTTTGATAGTGAGGTTATGCACCCCATCATTGCTTACTAGCGGAGTGGCTGTAGGCGAATAGTTTCCAATATAAAGATTACTTCCATCGTCGGAACCAGTCTCAAATTTATAAGTGCCGCTTACTGGTATCCTGATTATTCCTTCCCATAAAATGCCGTAACTAATATCCTGGTTTCTTACCGAGATATCTATGTTATTCGAGTAACCTGTTTTAACCGGATTTAATGTACTAAAGTCAGGCAAAAAATTCCAGGCTCCTTCATAATATTTGTAATGAATGCCTACAAATTTTGTGAACCCACTTACCTGGTTGCTCTGGACCGATACATTTCCTGAAAAGTCTCGTGCCTTTACGTAAAAATTATATGTGGTAAATGAATCAAGATTGTTAACAGTAAAGTCAGTTAGTGAAGTGGTGTACGATTTCTGACCATTTACATATATGTCATATTTGCTAACTCCAACATCATCAGTGGACGCGTTCCACGAGAGACTTATAGAATGCCGGGTTACAGCCGTTACCGTGAGATAAGAAGGCGCAGTAGGTGATTGGGTATCCGTCTTTGTCGTAGCCGATGTTTCGTTGCTTAAAGGAGCCGCGCCATTATCATTAATAGCTCTTACAATGTAATAGTATGTTGTATTTGGTAATAGATTTTGATCGAGAAAACCCAGCGTATCAGCAGGTACCTTAGCCACCATCGAATAATTGGATCCACTTGTAGTTGATCTGTAAACCTCAAATAAGGTTTCATTATTCACTGGGGTAGGATTATTATTCCAATAAACCTGAATTGTAGAATTTGATAATACTATTGAGGTTACCTCTGTTGCCTTGTCTGGTAAATTTATGCCTGAGGCGCTGATAACCGAGAATGTGGGGGAGTAGCTACTGCTGCAACCAAATTGCTCAGTCACCTGCACTTTATACTGTCCTATTGGTGCTGTAAATGTATCCGTAGTGCTAACCAGGCTATTGTCACTCACATTTCTCCAGTCATAGCTGGCAAAGGTGTTTGGAACGCTCAAAGGAACTGTGGTTGATCCATCAGGTGACGGCAATACATTACTATACAAACCATTTATTTGTATCGGAGGGGTAATAGTCGGCTGCTTTTGCGAAACAACCACCGGGGCAGGAGACCAGGCCGACCAATTAGAAGTTGATGTCCTTTTAAATCTTCCACGATAAGTACCGTAGGAAGTCGCATCATAGGTGTTAGTGGTAGCTCCTGGAATAGTCACCCCATCTTTATCCCATTCATATGCATAAAAGCCAGCCTGAAGTTGCATTTTGGCATCGATATTTTCTGCGGGGCAAAATTGATTATGCTGAAAATAAACCAATGGGTTTGCTTTATGTGCGGCAACTAAGGCTGGGAAATAGCCAGGTTCAGCCCAGAAATTGTTCCATACACTATGTCCGCTCAGCGGATAAAATGTCTGCATTACATTTCCACCGAGTGTCTTGTACGTATTATAAACATCTGTAACCGTACCGGGCGAAGGATTGTTGTCGAGGCCGCCATTTGACATCCATATTGGTATATTAAGATAGCTCGGAATTAAAGGAATATCAGATTCTCTTGCGGCACTAATCGGTATTACGGTTGCCCATCGCGAGGAATTTGATTGAAGAAAATCCCAACTAGCCTGGCCACCTGAAGATAGCCCGCTTAGAGTAATCCGGTCTATATCTAGCTTGACATATTTTGCAAGCGAATCCATTAGGTCCAGTATGGAGGGGAAATAGGCTTGTAAATAGCCACTATTACTCTGTGGATAAAGAAGAAATCCATCGAAATTGCCGTTGTTTACTTTCTGAGCATGTAACTGGCCACCATGTAAAAGTTGAAGTTCATTATCATAAATAGGCCCAAATTCACCAAGTCCATGCATAAAAACAAGCATTGGGTAAGTCTTTCCATCAGCTACATTATGCTGATAGGTTTTAGGGAACTTTAACCTGAATGCCATTCCTTTAAAAAAATATGATTTGTATCCGTAAGAGTATGGGTTCCAGTTCAATCGGTTACCATGACCCCATTTACTCATAACACCATAGGGCGGTGCGGGGGGCTGGTTAGTAGATGTAAAAATTACGTCGGCGTCACTTGGGTCAAGAACACCCGCTTGCGCGAATACTTGAATCGAAGAAATTGATGAAAAGATTAAAAGAACAAAGTAAAATACTTTTCTCATTGTAACTAAGTTTAGAGGTTGTGTACGAATCTTTAATCTATTAAAAATATTTTTTGGCAAAGAATAGCCTTCGCTGGCAGATATTTAGTTTAATAAATCTGGAAAATAGGAAGAGTTACCTGGAAATTCAAAGAGGAAATAAGGAAAGATTGGTACTCAAGGAAGATTGAATAATCTGTAAAACTATACTTTTGTTTTGTTATTACAAACTCCTAAAGAAAAAATTTACCGTTTGGGTTTAATATGTAGATAGTCGGCCTTAATCAACTATTGGCTTGATAAATTTTCTATTGTATGTTTTCTTAAGTTCGACAAAAATATGAGATTGACTAAAGGTAAATTCATTTTAGCTCAAGATAAAAAATGGCAAACAGGATAATTCGATTACTTTTCGGGATCATTATTAATTTCAACTACATTTAACGGGGCATGTATTTTATTAAAATAGTTTTTTGGATATCACTTTTTATAATTATTTACAGTTACGTTTTATACGGCGCACTGGTTTGGTTGCTAATTATTTGCAGAAACTTTTTTTTTGGTAAACGAAGCAAGGTTTTTAATAAGGAATTTTCCCCTACAGTAAGCCTCGTAATTGCAACTTATAATGAAGAGTCGATTATATAAAAGAAAATTTTGAATACGCTCGAACTTGACTATCCTAAAGACGGCCTTAAGGTCTATTTTGTAACAGATGGTTCTAATGATGGTACCAATGATATTCTAAAATCTTACCCTGATATTAATGTTTTGTTCCGTCCGGAGCGCCGGGGCAAAGTTGCTGCTATAAATCACGCGATGGAGCATATAATCACTCCTTTTGTAATTTTTTGCGACGCAAATACATTTTTAAACAAATCTTGCGTGAAAGAAATCGTTAAGCACTATGCAGATGAAACTATCGGTGCAGTTGCAGGTGAAAAAAAAGTGATCGATTTTTCCGGAAGGAATAGTGCTGCCGGGTCGGGGGAAGGTATTTATTGGAAATATGAGTCGCTTTTGAAAAAACTCGATTCAGATTTTTTTACGGTAGTTGGTGCTGCTGGTGAGTTGTTCTCAATGCGTACAAATTTATATGAACCCGTCAATACTAATATATTACTCGACGATTTTATGATCTCGATGAATATTTGCAAAAAGGGCTATAGGGTCATATATGAGCCCCTGGCGTTCGCAATGGAAGCGCCATCGATTTCTATCCGGGAAGAACAAAAAAGGAAAATAAGAATAAGCGCGGGTGGTTTTCAGTCTATTTATTTATTAAAAGGCCTTCTAAATATTTTTAAGTACGGAAAGCTATCTTTCCAATATATTTCTCACCGGGTATTGAGGTGGGCGGTTTGCCCTCTATTATTGCCTTTGGTTTTCATATTGAATGTCATTATCTGCAATTTGACGAGTAAAGAATTGTATTGCCTTTTACTTATAGCGCAATCATTTTTTTACCTTGCCGCTTTTACAGGATGGATGTTCGCACGGAGAAATATTAAACTTAAGATTTTTTATGTCCCTTACTATTTTTTATTTATGAATATTGCATTATATGTCGGTTTTTTTAGATTTTTGACTAAGAAACAATCTGTCCTATGGGATAAGGCGACAAGAAGAAACTAATGATTTTAGCGTCAAAAGCGTATAACCGATAATTCTTATGCACATAATGCGATGATAATAAAAAGGCACTTACATTTGCTTTTCCAAAAATTCAATATTACTTTTACGTTACTATTGAATTTAAGATATTCAATCCTCTGATGTAACCTTCCACTGATTATGGCCGTTTCCGGGCTGTTTTAAGTTTCCATATATTCCTTTATCTTCTATGTTCCTAACCCGCAACAGGTAAATCGGGCTGATTTCAAAGCAAGATTTATCCTTGCCATCCAAAATTATCTGGCGTTAGAAGGATCATTGGTCATTTTTATTGAGTGATTTCAATTATGAAAAAAAGTGTTTTGTGCATAGAAAAGAGTAAGTCTATTTGTTTTGTTATTGAGACAATGCTTAAGGATAAATATTCTGTGCTCACATTTGACAATAATTACATGGCGATGGAAAGAATTTCATCTGAAAAATCAACAGATCTCATTATACTGAGTATTGAGAATTTACAAGATGAAAATGTTGAGTTGTTATATCATTTGGGGTCTAGCAGCCTTTTACGTGATATTCCGGTAATCATTTTGTCTAGCAGCAGGTATGAAGAAATAGAGCCCGTTTGCCTGGAAAGTAATGTTCATGCATTCTTCACAAAGCCATTTAATCCTGTGGTACTGTCTGAAAAGATTAATCAGACAATTTTGACAACAAACGAATCTCAAATTTTATATAAGAAGAGAAAAATCTTTAATCTCAACTAAAAATTGAATATTAATCCTCAATACCATGAACTTCCACTAATTATTTTTTACTCTAAACGCACTCTGAAATGATTACTGGAACTACAATTTTACATTCTGAAAACAATGTTGTTCATCATGACGATGAACAAAGTGTTTCCTATTCAGGAAGCACTGAAAAGACTTTCCTATGCGTAGGGGAATCTGCAAACAAAACTATCAAATGCCTTTCTTTTTTTGATAACGGCTATAATGCGGCTAGCCTTTCCCTGGCAAAAGAAAATTTACTCTTTCTCAAATCTGCCGGGCACAATCTTCCCGATGTTATCATTATTGATGTAGCCTTTAATAAGGATAGGTTATTAAAATTCGGCGATTTTTTAAATTCCCACACCTGGAGTTCGATCATACCAGTTATCTATAACGAAACTGCATTGCATAAAAAATATTTACCAGAACTAAAGTTGATAAATTTTGTGGATGACGTAGTAAATATTGGCGATCATTGTAATGAACTTTACAAAAAAGCCTCATTCCTTAAGAAGGTAAAATCACATTCAGTTCAAAAAATAACCCTTTCAACTTCAAACACATCTTCATCGGAGCTAAGCAAGATAAATTATGGAAAGAGAATTTTTGATATCCTGATTGCTGGTTCATTGCTCATAGCGCTTTCACCTTTATTCCTTTTTATCATTGTCGCGATCAAATTAGAATCAAAAGGCCCTGCCATTTATAAGTCAAAAAGAGCGGGAAGAGGTTTTAAAGTGTTCAATTTTTTTAAATTCAGAACTATGATTGCGGATGCAGAGAATAAAGTTGCCGAACTTTCAGCGCTAAATCTGTATGGCAGCAATGATGCTAGCGCAAGTACATTTTTTAAAATTAAAGATGACCCCAGGGTAACCAAAGTAGGGGCTTTTTTAAGAAACACGAGCCTGGATGAACTTCCTCAGCTTTTCAATGTGCTTAAAGGAGAAATGTCGATAGTAGGAAACAGGCCTTTACCTCTTTATGAAGCTTCATCTCTTACTACAAATGAAGGTGCTGAAAGGTTTATGGCTCCGGCAGGTATCACCGGCCTTTGGCAGGTTACTAAAAGAGGCAGGGAAGATATGAGCGCAGCAGAAAGATTGGGCCTTGATATCGATTATGCTCGTAATCACAGTTTTGCCTCAGATCTTAGGATTTTATTATCCACTCCCACGGCTTTGTTTCAAAAAACAAATGTGTAGTATCTTCACCTTTAATTTTTATCAATGTACGGAGATAGTCAACTAAAGGAATATCCTTTTGTTTCATTTGTAACGCTTAACTGGAACAACACGGATGTTACCTGCGAATTTCTTGAAAGTACAAAAAAACTCACCTGGAAAAATTACGAGATTCTTGTTTGTGATATGAATTCGGATATAGATCCAGCAGAAAGAATCAACTCCGGCCATTATCCAAACACAAGAGTTATAAGAAATGAAAAGAACCTTGGATGGGGACCGGGGAATAACTGGGGTATGCGCCAGGCAAAAGGAGATTTTCTTTTTGTGGTAAATAATGATACTGAAATAACACCAGGATTAATAGAAGCTTTAATAGAGCCATTTTTTCGGGATGACTCAATAGGAATAACCTGCCCTAAAATCAGGTATTTTCATAATCCGGAAGTAATACAATATGCCGGGTTCAACCCGATAAATAATCTCACAGGCCGCAATACATCGGTGGGCAATTGCGAAGTAGATAAGGGCCAGCACGACGTAAGCAGTTTTACTTTTTCCGCACATGGCTGCGCAATGATGATTAAAAAAGAGGTAATCGAAAAAGTAGGAATGTTTCCGGAGAAGTTTTTCATTTACTACGATGAAATGGACCTGAGTGCACGTGTAATAAAAGCGGGATATAAAATTCTTTATGAACCAAAAGGGCTTATCTTTCACAAAGAATCGATGGCCATGGGAAAGAAAAGCAGCTTAAAAACCTACTATCACACAAGAAACAGAATACTATATATGCGGAGGAATACCACATCTTTACAGTTTGCCTGTTTTATGTCTTTCTTTTTACTCTTTTCAACTCCAAAAGCTACTTTTAAGTTTCTCATCGAGAAAAAATATGATCACGTGAAATCGTTTTTTAAAGGGATTGTCTGGAATTTTAAAGAATCAAAATATTCCGTAGAATAACTTGACTACAAACGAATTTATGTTGACTATTTTTGCGAGTTGAGATAAAAAGCAAACTATGAAAAATATTTTCCTGTGGGTGCAATTATTGAAGCAAATAAAAGTTACCGGGGCCGTTGCCTTTAGTTCCAGCACTTTGGTAAAAAAAATGCTTAAGACCGTAGATTTTTCAAATGCTGAAATAATTATTGAGCTCGGGGCGGGATCGGGATGCATCACAGAATTATTAGCAAAAAAAATAAATTCTTCAACAACTTTGATTGTTTTTGAAGTAAACGAAATGTTTTGCAAGATGCTAAAACAAAAATTCACCTCCCCAAACATTCATATTATTAATGATTCTGCTGAAAATTTGGAAATACATCTTTACAGAATTGCCGGAATTAAAAAGGCGGATTTTGTAATTTCATCACTACCTTTTTCCATAATTGAAGAGGCTACGCGGAACAATATTATCAGTACCATTAAGCATGTGCTGAACCCCCATTCCCTTTACATACAATACGGTTACAATAAGAAAAAATATAACGAGATTCTTAACAGGTTTCAAACCGTTAAAACTTCGTTTGTTTTGGGAAATCTTCCACCAGCTTACGTTTTTAACTGCAGACTTCATTAGATTTTTTACAGGGGCTTTACCAGGCCTTTCTTTCTTTTTGGCAGATTTCCTATAACTTACCGCAATCAAAGAAGCACAATGAAAATTGCTATAGAAGCCCAAAGGCTGTTCAGAAGGAAAAAGCATGGAATGGAAATTGTAGCATTGGAAATAATCAGGGAACTTCAAAAATTGAATAAAAAAGACTGTTTTTTCGTGATTGCAAAAAACGACCTGGATGATCAATGCATTTCTGAGGCAGAAAATTTCAAAATAAAAAAAATCAATTCAGGCTTTTATCCTTTTTGGGAACAGATAAAACTTCCACAATACCTGAAAAAAATAAAGCCTGATCTTTTACATTGTACAGCGAATACTGCACCTGTTTTTACTAAAGTCCCTTTAATAATAACAATACATGATGTTATCTACATGGAATCGGTGAATTTTTCCGGATCAAGTTATCAGAATTTTGGAAACCTTTATCGAAAATTTATAGTACCTAAAGTTGCTAAAAAAGCAAAGATCATAATAACTGTTTCTGAATTCGAAAAAAAGGTAATCTCAAAGAGACTCAATATTTCTGAAAATAAGATCCGCGTAATTTATAATGCTGTGAATCCTCAATTCAAAATACTTGGTATTGAGAGTTTATTGTCATTCAAAAATAAATACCAATTACCCGATCAGTTTATTTTGCATTTTGGCAATACAGCACCTAAAAAAAATACAATTGGGGTTTTAAAGGCCTATTCGATTTACAGCAGCAGTAATAATGGAAATGATTTTACGTTAGTAATTACTGATTGTTCAACGGATTATATTGAAAGTCTATTAAGAGAAATCAATCATCCTGAACTGATAAATAAAATACGAATACTTAATTATATTTCTTTTACTGAAGTGCCATTTTTATACAATCTTTCAAAAGTATTTTTGTATCCTTCTCACCGAGAAAGCTTTGGGATGCCCGTAGTGGAGGCAATGGCTTGCGGGGTGCCGGTGATCACCTCTAATACATCGGCATTGCCGGAAATCGCCGGTGGCGCATCGGTCCTTGTAGATCCTAAAGATGAAAACGAAATAGCCAAACAGATAAATAAATTAATTACTGATGTAGAACTTTACAACAGCTATAAAGAAAAGGGGTTGAGGAATGCACAGCGCTTTAACTGGAGTGATGCAGCAAAACAAACACTGGAAATTTATAAAGAACTGTCTTAAATGAAAATGATGACAAAAGAAATATTGGACAACTCAGGCTATCAAAATTATACTGACATAAAAAGGTTGAAATTTATAATTGATGCCTTAGACGAAAATATTGCACTGAACAGTAATGTGCTGGATGTAGGCTGCGGAAATGGCCTTATTTCCATGAGCCTTGGCAAAGCGGGGCATAATGTACTTGGAATAGACATAAGTGAAAAGGCGATTGAAAAGGCAAATAAAAAGAATGATCTTCCTAATGTAAAATTTGCGGTGGCTGGCGCGGAGCAATTATCTGAAACCGAAATTAAATACGATGCTGTTATTTGTAGCGAAGTTCTTGAGCATTTGTACGAGCCTTCCAACTTGCTAAAATATATTTATAAAAGCATGAAGGATGAAGGTATTTTGATAGTAACAGTTCCTAACGGCAAAGGCCCGCGGGAAATGTTAATTACAAAACCTGTTATTGCCATGCAAAAAAAAAATAACTGGGTTTGGGGTGTGGTAAAAAAAATTAAGAGCTTATTAGGATATAAAGGAACTACGTTGCAAAGTGATGCAGATGACCTTACTCATATTCAATTTTTCACTATAAAAACATTAAAGCAATTAGCTGAACAAAATGCTTTTACAATAAAAAAATTTGGAAAGACAAATTTTCTTGAAAATGTTTTTCCGTTTTCCTTTGCAACTAAAAAAATAAAATTTTTACAAAAGATAGATTGTGCATTAGCGGATATATTGCCATATAATTTCACCTGTGGTTTTGTTTCTATCTGGCAGAAAACCCAATAATATGCACATCCTCAGTTATATTTTATGGGCCCTTTTTTATGCTGTAAATATTATACTTGCATTATATTTCCTACTGCCTGTATTTTTATTTCTTATACATTGGATGCTCCCTTCGTCGGGGAAATTATTAGAAAAAAGATACCCTAAGAAAACTGGTAAAGAATTTGATTTTGCAGCAATCATAACGGCCCATCAGGATGTAAAGTTAATTCCCCCATTGGTCGATTCATTTTTAAAGCAGGACTATGCAAATTTTATTGTTTATATAATAGCGGACGATTGTGACACTACCAGTCTCGTATTTAATGATGAAAGAATAAGAATAATAAAACCTGAAATTCCTTTTCATGCAAAAATAAAATCCATACACTTCGCAGTAAAAAACTTTCAAAGAAAGCACGATGCACTTATAATTTTCGACAGCGATAATCTTGTGCATCCCAAATATCTCTCAACACTTAATAGCTACTTTCAGCGAGGTTTTCGTGCTGTTCAAACGCACATGCTTTCGAAGAATATCGATTCAACTTATGCAAAGCTCGACTCTGTCGGGCATATTTATCATACATTTCTTGAACGGCAAATTAAGATGGACCTTGGGTTAACGTCGGCCATCCTTGGTCTTGGTATCGCAATTGATATTGATATGTATGATGAAATTATGTACAGTAGTCAATTAGGCGGCTTCGATAAAAAGTTGCAGGTCCAGCTCGCAAAAAAGCTTCCGACAATAGCTTTCGCAGAAGATGCAATAGTTTATGATGAAAAAGTGGATGATGGAGAAGCATTAGAGAAGCAAAGAACACGCTGGATCTTTACTTATTTTACCTACTTTAAAGACAGCATAAAATTATTTGCAAACGGCATTATTACATTCCATGCAGGCCGTTTGCTGCTTGGTTTTAATATGCTACGGCCACCTTTATTTCTCACACTCGCGTTGGCGTTTATCATGACTGTAATTTCTTTTTTTGTAGTGCCTGCTATCGGGTTTTTTTGGTTAATTATTCTATTTCTTTTTGCGCTAAATTTTGTTCTTATAATTACCACACAAAGCAGACAAGAAGGAATGGTAAGTGCGTTAGTGCACACACCTAAGATGATATTAAGACAAAGTGCTTCTTTACTAAAAATTAAAAAAGCTAATAAGAGTTTTTTAAAAACCGAACATCGTAAAATTATTTACATTGAAGACTTGTTGAGAAATGAGCGTACTTAAATCAATTTATTATAACTGCTGTTCCGCCATTCCGATAGCGTTTCTTAAAAAGCTTTACCCTTCTACCTGTCTTTTACCTTACCATCATATTGTGAGTGATGCAGAGGTTCTGCACATTAAACATTTATACAAATACAAAAATATTGCGCAATTCAAAAATGACCTTGAAGTCCTCTTAAAAAACTTTAACCCAATATCTGCGGGCGATTTAATAAACTACATCAGGATAAATAACCGGTTGCCAAAAAATACTTTTCTTTTGACCTTTGATGATGGATTCCGGGAAGTTCATGATGTGGTTGCTCCTTTGCTGGAAGCAAAAGGAATACCTGCGATATTTTTTGTAAACCCTGCATTTATTGATAATAAAGTGCTTTTTTATAGGAGCAAGGCAAGCTTGCTTATTCACGAATTATTGAAGAATAGGGATAACAAAGCTTTAATACTGGAATGTAAAGAACTTCTAAATACTGAGGGGAACACCATTGAAGAATTAATTAGTCACATTAAAGAATTGAAAAGTACAGATGAAAAATTAATGGATAACGTGGCCAAAAAAATTTCATTGTTATTCGAAGATTATCTCGAGCATATAAAGCCATTTCTTACAACTGAGCAGTTGATTTCATTAGATAAAAGAGGTTTTACAATTGGTGCGCATAGCTGGAATCATCCTTATTATAACCAGATCAGTTTTGAAGAGCAGGTAGAGCAAACAATTAGCTCCTGCAATTTCGTGAAAGAAAAGACCGGCAGGCAGCGTATTACATTTTCATTTCCATATTCTGATGCGGCTCTCTCGCAGAAGTTGTTTGAGGAATTAAACAAAAAAGAAATCGACCTGATGTTTGGGATTCAAAATCAAAAAGAGGAATTGGATAACAATATGGTTCATCGATTTAATGCAGAACGGCCGGATGTTACACTGGATAATCAATTAAAGGGAATGATGCTTTATATGGCCATTCAAAAAAAATTGGGCAAGCTAAAGGTGAAAAGAAGTTGAATCATTTTAATTTATCAAAATCATATAAAGTCCCGTTTTCTCCAAGCACCAGTCGATTTGGCGGCTGGTATGAATTCCCTGAAAGACTTTTCGTGGAGTCATAACCGTTGATAGAAAGATTTCCAATATTTATCATGGTGTAAAAGACACTTTCGGAAGAGCTTACTTTTTTGTTTGAATTATTTTGCAGATTCTCCAACTTACCCGGATATTTTTTTGCATACTCGTCATCTGTCCATATAAATAAAGGAACTTTTGCGGTAACAAGATTAGGATGATAAGAGTGAAAATAAAGATCGTCATTATTGTCATTAAGATTTTCACCATGGTCCGATACAAATAAAAACGATCCGCTTGCACCAGATGATTTTATAATGCCTGCAATCTCACTAAGCACATGATCAGTGTACAAGATAGAATTATCATATTCGTTTATGATTTCATTTTTTGGAGGCCTCGTCATCAATGAATGATTTCTATCTGAAGTGGGAGTGAACTTTTGAAAATCCGGCGGATAACGTAACACATATCTCCAGTGGCTTCCGATCAAATGTATGATCAGGAAAATATCCTTTTTGGGATGCGAACTTATCACTTGCTTTACACTTGGAATCACGGCATCATCATAAGTTCCGGTAAAATTAGCCTCGTTTTCGCCATGGCCGCAGTACATAGCAGTATCGCCATCATTAAAGTGCATGCCTATATTTCCGGTGAGTCCATAATGAGATTGATTCGAAATCCATGCTGAATAATAGCCCGCTTCCTTGAATGCTCCCAATATACTTTTCTCTTTTTTATGACGATCGTAGGTGCCTGCTTCGGCCCTCGTAATCAATTGGGGGACTGAAAAAATTGTCATTGTTCCACCAGATGCGACATTGTGAAAACTTACGAAATTTTTCAACTTTTCAATTTCGGGAGAAGTATTTCTTGGATATCCATTGATAGCCCAGTGATCGTACCTGGAAGCCTCACCAAGAATTAAAATATAAATATGCCTTGAGGTATCAGAGGCGTCGGTCTTTTTTGAATCAAATTTAAAGTTTTTTGTATCCTCCTTATAGCGTTTCATGTTATTCATTTCGCTTCGAATCAGCCCGATTGCATCTCCAACCCTGAAAGGATAATAAGTGCGATACGTATTCCGAATCATTATGTAGTAATCCGGGAGTTTTGTGCCACGTAAGAAAGGTAAAATGCCAAAAGAAAGTATTCCAATTAATGAAATGATAAGGCCTGTTTTCCAACTGATCTTTGACGGCAACCTGGAAGAGATTTTTAAAAATAACCATCCAAAAAAAATAATCCCTGCAATAGTAAATACAATTTTCCAACCGAGCAATTCCACTAACTCTTCTTTGCTGGTATCCAGTACTATACCCACCATTTCTGCATTTACTTGTATATTCATGTAGAAAACAGAAAACAACATTATTGGAGTCAGGGAAACAATAATAGCGAGTATCCAATAGTATATTTTGAGATTTTTGCTGAAGATAACGACCGGAATAAAAAGGAGAGCCTGCACAATAAGAATGCCTGTAAAAGCATAGTTCAAAACTCCGTTTTTAATGAAAAAAACCAGATCTGGCAATAGTAGAAGAATGGTAAGTAAAGTGACTACTAAATAATAATAAGCAATCTTCTTAAAATTTAATCGTGTATGGGCAGATGGCAAGGATTAGAAATTTATATTGACAATGTACGTTCCGTAGCAAATTAAACGTGCAAACTTATGAAAATAATAAACTAACTATAATGAGTTTTATTGCATAAGAGTAAATTTTAAGTCAAAATTATGGGAAAGAGCAATTTCATTGTTTCATGATTATATCGCGTCGAAAATGAGCCTGGTAAATTTCTTTATTGTCTTATAAACAGTATTACAACAAGACTATTTAATTTTTTTACAAGGAATATCGGATCACCTTTCCAAAAACCATATTCGAAATTTTCTTCATCAGAAAATTCCGAAGTGTAATCTTCCACGTTAACATCGAATCCGGCTTCACGAAGACGATCACGATAATCCAGGCCATAGAATCTAGTGTTATGTTAACTTTCAATTGACGGATAAAGTTTTTTTAATTTGACTCTTGCTTCTTTATTTGTAAACTGCCAGTTAATTTTATTGTTCTTGTTGTTTCTGTTCGATTGCCACGCCTGAACTTCTTCTTTGATTTTG
>JBBSBD010000051.1:0-29868 GCA_038251675.1 Chitinophagales bacterium
TGATCCCGGCTTTTTTAACCTGACACTGAAAGCAACAACCTTACTCTTGCCATTTTGCAAACACCATTGTAAGGCGAAGTTTGCCAGACCTTTCAGAATGGTTGTAAGCGAAGCTGGATTCTATGGCAATAGTATGGGCAGCGCCCCGGGCGTAAGGCAAAATTTAGATGTTGAAAGCCTTTTGATAAAAAGGTGAAACATCGTGAGCGTTAGGTTTTGCGGGGCTGGCAAATAATGCCTTACGTTGAGTATTGCTGCAGGTGGGGAATTCAATGAACGTCCCGCCCGGAACTATAGCTCAATAATGATTTTAAAGATGAAGGTAAGAACTTTTGCTCGGCTTTGTTCGTCTGCTGAAACTGTTGCTGATAGCGAACTACAGCCGATATTTCAACGTCCAGCCCCACTTGTAGCAATACTTGTGTTGTGTGCAGTTATCATTTCAACAAGCGTTTTAAAAATGTATAAGATCTATCTCTGAATTCATCAGGCTTTTTTGCTTCAGTTTTTAGCCATTCATAAATTGTCCTGAAAT
Organism: Chitinophagales bacterium; assembly: GCA_038251675.1. GTDB lineage: Bacteria > Bacteroidota > Bacteroidia > Chitinophagales > Chitinophagaceae > Ginsengibacter. The sequence goes on from JBBSBD010000051.1 coordinate 536, forward strand.
TAAGTAACATGAAACACACTTGTAAAAACATTATACTTGGAACGTTTGTCGTAAAGCCCCAGGTAAACCAAATCACGTTAGCTATTATTAAAACTAAAAGAGCAACAAACCTTTGTCGCGCCATTAAAAACCATCCGACTAAGCTTAATAAAACGCCAAGCCAATCAATATGCTTAAAGATGACAGACATATAAGTATACATTTGGTGATGTGAAATTTTTCTCGCTGCCTTTTATTTGTCCAACTTGCTGCCACCCGAGTTTTTCAACAATGTGTTTCATTGCACCATTATTAATTGCAATATATCCCAAAATATATTGCAGTTTAGTTTTTGAAGCTTCGGTCATTGCCTTCTCAAGCAGTGCTGTTGCAACACCTTTATGTTCGCTTAGTGTCACATAAGTGCTGGACTCTCCGTAATACGGTCTTACAAAAGGATTTACTCTTGTAGGCAGAACTGATTGCCACCCAATTATTTTTTCATTGGCAGTAGCTACCCAAATTTTAAAAGTGTCAGTTTGAGATTTTATGCAATTTTTGAAGTAACCCAAAAGGTCAGGCTCTTCAACTGCAAATCCTAAACTTTGCAAAGAACCATCCCGAAAAATCTCGACGATGTGGTCTAAGTCATTAATGGTTGCTTGTCTAATGTCTATCATATTGAAAGGTAGTTTCGGAGTCTAATTGCACACAACGGTCGGGTATTGCTGCAGGCAGGGAATTCATTGCTGTGTCCGACCCCAACCGCTGCTGAATAAAGATATAAAAGTAAAAGATAACAAACAAAAGCCCAATGATGCTTGTCCTGCCGAAACCGAAGCTGATAGCAAACTGCAGCCGAAGATAACAACGTCCTGCCCTGCTTGCAGCAATACCTTTGTTGGCAGAAGTTTTTATTCCCGTAGTATTCTGGCCGTGTCTATTCTGTTGGATTTTATCAATTCATCAAAGTTGTTTTCATCGTCTTCGCTTTCTTTTTTCCCTGGAATAAGAAATGAAATGTAATTAATTTGTTTGTTTGGTAACAAACTCGATGCAAAAGTACCTGTTGAATAACCGTGAATTTCTTTTGTGATATCCTTGTCACCTTTTAAAATTTTGGGCTGAAAACCATTTTTGAATGTCTTTTGGTTTATGTATCCCACCCCAAGTTTGTTTACATTTAAGTCGTTTGTTGATTCGTTTGTCACAAACAATTTTACTTCACCGACAAAAGTATCTGGAATCTTTACAGTGTAGCTGGGTTTATATTCACTGAAGTAAAAAGTCAAACTAATTATTGCAGCAAATATTGTCGAGAAAGTCAACGTATGCCAAGTTGATTTTGTCAATTTCTTTGTTATAAAACCCAGAGTGAAAGAAATCAATAAAACAAATGGCAAATAAAGTAACACCAAAAACCAAGTAGGTAATATCATTGTGGGAACAAGCAATAATGACCTAACTCCAAGTCCGATTGCAATAAGTCCTAAAATAATAACTAGTGTTTGAAGCTTATTCTTTTTCACGGATAGTCTATCTAAAATTGCTGCCAACGAACGGGCTTGGCGATGTTGGGGGATTTGAAAATCGTCCGCCCGGAACCGCTGCCGATTGAAAAATAAATGTACAAGATAACCTACCAATGCCCACCGATGTTTGTCCTGCCCAAACAACTGCTGCCATGTTGCTAAAGATGAAGATAACAACGTCCTGCCCCAATATTGCCAAACCCCATGTAAGCAGCCGTTATTTTCTCGTTAGTAATTCTGCGTTTGCCACTTTCATCACAAAGTAGGGATTTGTTTTGTCCGTCCGCTTTATGATGATTAGAAAAGGTTTGTCAAAAATCATTTTCTTTGGATGAGTCACTGGTGCATCACTCGATGAGTCTGTCGTAGTATAAACTTGGCTTTCTACTACTGCGCCATTTTCATTAAAGATAAATCCTGTCCTTTGATACGCTTCTTCAACTGAATGTTTTTTATTATCGTTTGTCGAAAAGCCTTGCCCTTCAAGATTTTTGTAGTGTGTCTCAATATTAAATTTAATGATAGGTATTGCAAAGATATCTTCTTGAACAATCTGATATTTCCAAAACAGCCTGCTGTTTGACTGTTCTTGTTTTCCTTCTGCAATTAAATCGTTAGTGAGTTTAATAGCATCTTTCAAAGTTTGATACTTGTCAACGCCTTTTACTAAAATGATTTCGTGTTGTTTGTCTTTTGGTGTCAGTTTTAAAATGAAATTATTTTCGTTTTTGTAATAGAGAATTTTGGTAAATTTTATTGCATCCTCGTCATAGTAGTACATTCCAAATGCAGAAACTTTTGTTGTGTCAAAAGTTATTGGCTCTTCTAACACTTCAAGTTTTGTTTCAAAAGGAAGTGTCTTATTAAAGAATGCCCTTGCAATAATTGCACCGTCAACAATTTCGGCTGTTGCAGAATATTCTTTGTCAGTTAATGAGCTTTGATGCGATATTGAATTATCTAACAGCTTGAATTCAAGAGAATTTGAATTGTCAGTGATGATTGGGACTTTAAGTTCTTCTTTTATTACGTCCCACGCATATAAAAATGCAGGTACATAAATGATGTTCTTGTTTTCTGATACTGGATTTTCTAATGTTACAACAAAGTCTGTTTGCTTTAAGTTATCCAAACTCGTTACTTCTGGCAAGTCGCTCCAAACGGGTTCACTTTTCTTGTTGCCAAAATTGCAAGAAGTCAAAGCAAGGAAAAATGTCAAAATTAAAATTGTGTCTATGTTACGGATGGTCGTCATATAATGGCTGCTTACTCGTTAATATACGCACCTTTTTGTTCCAAAAAACATTAATTTACAACCAATAATGGAACAAAAGATACATTTCAGATATTTCAATTCTCAACTAAATATAGGAATGTTTGACTGGAAAACTGTTTATCTGCTGAAGCCAACTTTATCGAAATTATTTCCTGAGGTTCATAAGGGCAGGCTCGTATATAGAATTCCCGGATCTTCTATAAGGTTGAGCTACCACAAGATTAAGAAGCAATTGATCAGGAAGTCATTTTTTATAATCGAACATATACCATTTTAGGATTTTTGTCCCGCAATTAAGTGAGGGTTTTTGAGCTGCTCTGAGGATTCACTTACCTTGCCTGCTCAATAGCATTTAGTTCAGCGGAGCATTATCCTGAATGAATTAATTAGCGATGATCGGGTGGGTGTTCGTGTCCTGGGAAAGATGCCATATTTTGCCTTGAGGTAAGTAAGCTATTGCGCTGCTCACATATTCCAATAGAACTATTAAGTGAGTTTTAGAAATATCTATATTAAAAACCTAAACTAATTTTTAATTTAAATTCGCCATTAGCCAATCTGAAAATTTTGACTTCATGCAAAACCAAAAAAAAGATTTACGCATCCTTGTAGTTGGTTGCGGGAATATGGGTTCTTCTCATGCAATGGCCTATCATACCATTGATGGATTTGAGATTTGCGGACTTGTGTCCCGGGGAAACTCGAAACAAATATTAAATGAGAAGCTCGGCAATTGTTATGCGTTGTTCGATGATTTCGATGAAGCCATAGCAACTACCCGGCCCGATGCGGTATGTATTTCCACTTATCCGGATACCCATGAACTTTTTGCCATAAAAGCATTTGAGAATGGATGTCATGTATTCATAGAAAAACCTCTGGCCGATTCTGTTGAGGGAGCAGAGCGGATAGTTGCTGCTGCCAGGAAAGCCAAAAAGAAGCTGGTCGTGGGTTACATCCTGCGGCATCATCCTTCATGGGAGCGGTTCATTGAGTTGACCAGGGAACTTGGCAAGCCACTCGTGATGCGGATGAATCTCAACCAGCAAAGCGATGGAAGCATGTGGGTACTTCATCGCAACCTAATGAACAGCTTAAGTCCTATTGTTGATTGCGGTGTACACTATATTGATGTAATGTGCCAGATGACACGGTCAAAGCCGGTACAGGTATATGCAATCGGTGCCAGGCTTACCGAAGAGATTCCTGCAGGGAATTATAATTATGGCCAACTGCAAATACGCTTTGAAGATGGATCTGTGGGTTGGTACGAAGCTGGCTGGGGGCCGATGATCAGCGAAACAGCATTTTTTGTGAAAGATGTTTTCGGCCCCAAAGGATCTGTGTCGATAGTGGCCAAAGAGGCAGGTGGTATCGGAAAGTCTTCTTCCATAGAGGCACATACAAAAACGGAATCGCTGCGTTGTCATCATGCCGGCCTCGATAAAAATGAAAAGTTTCTAAAGGAAGATACATGGATAAACCTGGAAGACGAACCAGGCCACCAGGAGCTTTGTAACCGGGAACAAAGATATTTTCTAAGATCGGTTACAGAGGATATCGACCTTAGCGCCCATGCTGAAGATGCAGTAAATAGTCTGCGAATTGCCTTTGCGTGTGATGAGTCGGTAAGAACCGGAAAGGTTGTGTTATTAGTATAATGTAATGGTCAATATTTTTTGATCTGGTATAATTGATTACTCTTTAGCGTTCAATGAAAAAAACACCCGTTCTTTCCTCTGTCATTCTTCATATAGATGCACTGATTGTAAAATGTGTCCGGGTTACCTACCTTACTTTTGGTACGTGCGAATTAGACAATTGCAGGATAGTACAGGATGATAACTAATTTTTATCAGGATATATTTACATTTACAGTGTGGTCTAATCGATTGCCAAAAGAATTGCTTGTATGAAATTAGAATGTCCGTTTGCAAAAGACTTTGCATTTATATTATTTGCACTTGTTTTTAGTAGCCTGCCAGGTTTACGGGCACATAATAACTGCACTTCCCCAACCGAATCAATAAAACGCGATACCTCAAATTCAATTTTATTTTTTTACCAATAAATCATTTCTTATGATAATCTAAAATTTATTCATGACCGTACCATTTCAAAATTTATTCAAATTATTTCCATAACTAAAACATTATTTACATGAAAAAAGATAGCCCGGTTCTTAAACGCTTGTTACTTGCAAGCTTATTCTTTCTGCTGATTTTTCATCAAAATCTTTTTGCTCAAAAATCAACGGATCATGTTGTTGAAGGAATTGTTTCCAATGAAAAAGGAGAACCTTTACAGGGAGTGGTCGTTCATGAACAAAATACCAATGAAAATGTAGTGACAGATGCTTCCGGGAAATTTAAAATTCCAGTCTCCAGGGCGAATACCATCCTTGTTATCACCCATACCGGCTATTCAGAAAAGCTAGTGGCAGTTGATAAAAACGCCGGCAACTTAAATATTGCTCTTTCAGTATTTACTAAGGAACTGGATGAAGTGGTGGTGGTTGGCTACAACACTGTTAAGAGAAAAGATGTAACAGGTGCTGTTTCGGGGATTGGCCAGGCAGAAATTAAATCAAGGCCGGTTGACAATGCTTTGCAAGCAATGCAGGGTAAAGTTGCGGGTGTGGATATTTCTACAAATGAACGACCCGGAACCATTGGTGATATTAATATCCGCGGTGTGCGCTCTTTAACTGCATCTAACTCGCCATTGTTTGTGGTGGATGGTATTCCATTAATTACCGGTGGAATTGAAAATATTAATCCTTCAGATATTGAATCGATTGATGTGTTGAAAGATGCTTCTGCAACTGCTATCTACGGTTCGCGTGGCGCCAATGGAGTTGTTATCGTTACCACCAAGCAGGGGAAAGCGGGGAAAGCAACATTAAGCCTTAATAGTTCTGTTACATTTGAAAATTTACAGGATAACCAAAAAATGTATAATGCCGCGGATTTCATTACTTTCCGTCGATGGGCATATTATTATACAGGGTTAAATTCAACAACTGGTATCAGCACTTATCCCAGGGGAGACCAGCCGGATGAAGCGTTTGATAAAACTTATTTTAGTGCAACTGCGGATCCTTATGCATGGGCTAATATCGAAAAGGGATGGGCTTCCGGAACATGGGATGGCTCAAAAGTAGCTACAACTGATTGGAGAGGTATGGTTACCCAACAGGGAATCACTGCAAATAATACGATAAGTGTAAGTGGTGGAACAGATAAAATTAAGGCCTACGGGTCTTTTGGTTATTTGAATAATACAGGAACCATACACGGACAATCATTTGAAAGATATACTGCAAGGGCAAATATAGATATTGCTGCTACTAAATGGTTTTCTTTAGGTACTAATATCAACATTAATTATAATAAGCAGCAATACGGGCAATCGGGTATCGGGGTTTCCACTGTTGGTAGTCCTTCGGGAGGGTTATATGAATCCGCACGAGGAGTTTACCCTTATGCAGTACCTTATGATTCTGCAGGCAACAGGATTTCCTTTCCGGGAGGTGATAATGCTATTAAGACCATTGTTGACGAATGGAAATATAATATAGATGAAAGGACAACACTGAGAGCTTTTGGAAGTATATATGCCCAGGTAAATTTTGGTTCAATTTCCCCTGTATTGGAAGGATTAAAGTATCGCCTGAATTTTGGCCCGGACTTATCTTATTACAGTGATGGAAATTTTATTGATGCTAACTCAGTGGCTAATGGCGGTAGCAGCAGCTATGCTTCACTTAAAAAGGTTAATACGTATTCATATACATTGGATAATTTGCTTTATTACGACAGAACAATCGGCCAACATACTTTCGGGGTAACATTATTAGCAAGTCAAACGGCTTTTACAATGGATACGAGTATTATTACGGGAAACGGAATTCCTCTGTCATCTCAAAGGTGGAATTCGCTGTCAAGTGGTACGGTTACAGGGCAACTTAGTACTGGTACCGGCATTATTCAGCAACAATTATTATCTTATATGGCCAGGCTTAACTATAGCTTTGAGGATAAATATTTGCTAACGATATCAGCTCGCCAGGATGGTTCTTCTGTTTTTGCAGAAGGTTATAAACATTCATGGTTTCCTTCTGCAGCATTAGCCTGGAGAATCAGCAAAGAAAGGTTCATGAATGTTAGCTGGGTAAATGACTTAAAATTAAGAATTGGTGCAGGTGTTACAGGCAACTCAGCTGTTTCTCCTTATCAGACACAAGGGGGAATAACGTCACTTTTTTATCCGTTTTATACTGCCAGTGCTGCCGGCTCAATACCAAGTACTGTTTTCGCAAATAAGGCCCTGGGATGGGAAAAAACAACCCAATACAACCTGGGTATAGACTATTCATTATTTAACAGGAGAGTTTCCGGAAGTGTAGATGTATATACTTCCAGTACATCAGATTTGTTATTGAAGGCCAATATACCAACCACTACAGGGTTCACTACAACTTTTGAAAATATTGGGAAGACAGCTAACAAGGGTGTGGATATTTCTGTAACCACAGTTAATGTTCAAACAAAAAATATAACATGGACTACCACTATAAATGCATCATGGCAAAAAGACCATATTGTGTCGTTGTCAAATGGAACCTCAGCAGATATAAGCAATCTCTGGTTTCCTGGTCAGCCACTTGGTGTAATTTATGGTTATAAGGCTTTGGGTTTATGGCATGTTGGTGATTCAACAGGTTACAAAGCATTTAATGCAAATGGCAATGGGTTTACTCCTGGCAACGTAAAGGTTGAAGACATTAACAGCGATAATAAAATTGACCCGAACAATGATCGCCAAATTATTGGATTCACCAGGCCGCGTTGGATAGTAGGTATGACCAATACCATTAATTATAAAGGATTGGAATTATCTTTCTTCCTGTACGGACGATTGCACTATATGTATAGTTATGGCGGTGAAGCAGAGGCAGCACGTACTGTTACCAGGGTAATAGATTATTATAATGAAAATAATACAGGTGCTTACTTTCAAAAACCAATATTTAATGCCGGGGGTGCACCGCTTGATCCCTATTATGCTTCGTTAGGATATCTGCAAGCTTCATTTATCAAAATCCGAAACATATCGTTAGGCTATAATTTAGCCGGAAAATCATTGGTGGCAAAAGGAATTTCTAATTTAAAAGTTTATGTGCAAATGACGAATCCGGGAATGTTATTCTCTAAAATTAAATTTCGGGATATGGACGTAGTTAGCCCGACGTGGAATAGAGGTGTAACCGTCGGATTTAATGCATCATTTTAATAAATTTAAAATTCAAATTATATGTATAAAAATAACTTTCTAAAAGTGCTGGCTATTGTTTCGGCAGTTCTTTTAATCACCGCTTCTTGCAAAAAGAATTTTTTGGAAGAAACACTTACCACTGCAAGAACTACTGACTTTTACCAAACTGATGCGGGTATAATGCAATTAGCAGTGGGTACTTATTACCAGGTTTTCGAAGTTCCGGAAAACGGAGAATGGTATTATTGTGCTGCCAATTATGGAACTGATGAATTTCACGTTGGTGGGGATCCGTCCAATTCACCCTGGAACAATTATGATCAAACTTTTAATCCCGGACTTACTAATAGTGGTAATTTGGTAGGAATAAATGTTCAATGGGATGCTATCTACACTGGAATCGGAGATGCTAATTTACTTATTCAAAACGCCAGAAATAGTGCTTCCACTGCTGATGCCATTAAGAAGACTTCTTTAGGAGAAGGACTTTTTATGCGTGGATACTCCTATTTAAGATTGGTATCTCAATATGGTGGTGTTCCGCTGGTAACCATACCAACCACAACATCGTTTACCCTGGAATTTACCCGGGCCGCTGCACAGGATGTTTTTACCCAGGTTATAACCGATTTAGATAGTGCTTATAATTTGTTATCAAATTCAGGAGGCCCTTATCATATTACAAAAGATGCTGCTGCACATTATTTGGCAAAAGCATATTTATCCAGGGCAAGTGAAATAAATAGTTCATGGAACTCTTCTACAGTAACTTCAGATTTAACAACTGCTGCTGCACTTTGCGACCAGGTAATCGCCAATCATCCATTAGCGCCGGATTTTAAAAGTTTATGGAATTTTACCGGTATCAATTCGGCGAATGAATCTTTGCCGGAAGTTATTCTTTCTGCTCAGTTTACAAATGATGTAACTACCAATCTTGCCACCGGGAATACCCAACATTTATATTTTGTTTCAAGATATGATATACAAGACCAAATGGCCCGTGATTTAACCGGCGACAGGCCCTTTAGCAGGTTAGCAACTACTTACTACGATTATCATTTATATGATATGGTCAACGATTCAAGATTCTGGAAATCCTTTAGAACTAAAAGTGCTATAAATGGAAAAACAACTGTTGCTCCAAATGTTCAGGGGGATTTAGGAATTATGTTTGTAATAGACCAGCCAGGTGATACGCGGTTTCCTTTATCCAAAATAAGCAAAGGTACATCAGGAACTAACCTTGTTACGGATGTTAATGGCACCGGGAGGCAAATACCAACTGTTTATGTAGCCTATCCAAATGGTGCAACAGCAGATGGTGCATTGAATACTGATTTGACAACAGCTTATCAGGCTTACCCATCTTTAAGTAAACATCTCGATGGTTCAAGAAATTCCTTAAATGATGTTGTCGGTCATAGAGATTTTATTTTGGCCCGCTCGGCCGAAACTTATTTAATGGCTGCTGAGATAAAAACCAGGTTGGCAAAGGCTGGCCAGGGTAGCTATGCTGATGCATTGCCTTACATTAATACAGTGCGTACACGTGCGCAATACGTTAATGGAGAAAACAGAGCAGCCTATAATGATGGAGGTAATACCTTGCAGTCCCAGTCACTTCAAACCGCTGGTGTCGGGAGTTCTTTTTATCCGGGAAATTCATATTACGAATCAAATAATATCCCGGTAACTACTGCGGCCTCCGCAAGTTTGGATGTTACAGATCCTGGTTCTTTGCCGGCACAAGATGAATATATTATCAGCACTTTGGGATTGTCAGATCCGTATGATAGAATGTTATGTCTTGTGTTAGATGAACGTTCCCGTGAATTAATGGGAGAATACCACCGCTGGGAAGATTTGTCCCGTACTAAAACTTTGGTTTCCCGTGCCAAGACATTTAACCCTGAGTCAGCCGCACATATCCAGGATTTTCATACCCTGAGGCCAATACCACAGAGCTTCCTCGATGGTATTCAAAGCGGAGGCGTAGCATTAACACCGGATCAAAAACAGTCAATGCAGAACCCCGGGTATTAATTTCTAAAAAATTAAGTTTACAAAAGACAGGTGTAAACCTGTCTTTTTAGTTAGTAAAAATATAAGTACCGGACATGATAAATATCTTATCTGTAAAAAAAATTTTCAAGTTATTGGGGAGTATGCAAACGCATTTAAATTATGTTTAATTATAGCTAATAATTTCTTTCTTTAAACGATTGCAATGCTTGCTAAAAATATTTTCTGACCTTGTTCTTTTTTATATCCATTTGCTCTGTTGTCTTTGCACAGATCGTAAGAAATCCAATGAATAAAAAATATCTTTTTTCCTTACTGCTCATTTGCCTGTTGCAAACTTCATTTGCACAGCACAACTGGCCTGTAGTAGCTAATGAAGCTAAGCCATGGACAAGATGGTGGTGGATGGGGAGTGCAGTTGATGAGGCGGGAATAAAAAAACAATTAATGCAATTATCAAATGCTGGCTTTGGTGGTGTAGAGATTGTACCAATTTATGGAGCCATTGGTTTTGAAAACAAGTATATAAAATATTTATCGCCACAATGGATGAAAATGCTTGACTATACTGTATCTGAAGCCAGGACATTAAACATGGGTGTTTATATTTCTGTTGGCACAGGCTGGCCAATTGGCGGCAGCGATGTTACCATTGATGCTGCTGCAACAAAATTAATAACCCAAAAATATTTTTTAAAAGCGAATAAAAAATTAACCGATAAAATTACAATTGACGATCCTAAGCAGGAAAAGTATGCAAGCCTTATAGCTTTAATGATGTACAAAAAAGATGATGAAGTTGTTGATCTTACCAATAAGGTTGAAGCAGATGGGACATTAAATTTTACCAGCAATCAAGATGCAGCATTGATTGCAGCCTTTGTAGGGAAAACATTGCAAAAGGTAAAGCGTGCTGCACCTGGTGGCGAAGGGTACACCATTGACCATTTTAGTAAAACGGCTACCGCAGATTATTTTAAAGTATTTGATACCGCTTTTGGCAGTTCTTCTCACGGCGTAAAAGCTTTTTTTAATGACAGTTACGAAGTGTATGGTGCTGATTGGACAGCGGATTTTTTTAATGAATTTCAAAAGCGCCGAGGCTACGATTTAAAAAAATATCTGAACTTATTTATAAGCGATTCTCTAAGCGATACCGTTGCAAGATTAAAAAGTGATTATAGGGAAACGATATCAGATTTGATGTTACAAAATTTTAGCTACGTGTTTACATCATGGACAAATAAACGAAATACACAATCCGTAAACCAGGCACATGGCAGTCCTGGAAACCTGTTGGATTTATATAGTGCTTTCGATATACCCGAGTGTGAAACCTTTGGCAGCAGTGCATTTGCAGTGAAAGGGTTAAGAAGAGATAGCGCCGATATTAGAAATGTAGATCCGGATCCGGTGATGCTAAAATTTGCAAGCAGCGCAGCACATGCATACGGGAAAAAATTGACCAGTTGCGAAACCTTTACCTGGCTGGGAGAACATTTCAAAACAAGTTGGAGCCAGTGCAAACCAGAAGTTGACCAGGTTTTTTTATCGGGCATTAATCATGTTTTTTATCATGGAACCACCTACACACCTGTTGATGTAAAATTTCCGGGATGGTTGTTTTATGCCTCAGTAAACTTTGTGCCATTCAACAGTTTGTGGCCACATTTAAAAGGCTTAAATGAATACATAAAAAATTGCCAGGTCATTTTGCAAAAAGGTGAACCCGATAATGAGTTGTTAATATACTGGCCAATTTATGATGTATGGAATAATGCAAAAGGATTGGACATGCCGTTGCAAATACACACTATTGATAGTTGGCTGCATCCTTCAGCATTTTACAAAAATGTAAAACAGTTACAGGCGTCAGGATATTCGTTGGATTTTGCAAGTGACAAAATGTTGGCAAAAGCAATTATTAAAAATGGTGAAATAAGCATCAATGAAATTGGCGCCAAACATAAAGTACTAATTCTTCCCGCCTGCAATAAAATTTCTGTTGAAACATTTAAAAGTATTTTGCAAATAGCGCATAATGGAGCAACAGTAATTATTCAATCATTGCCAAAAGATGTAAAAGGTTTTTATGATGTGGCCAACGAACGGAAGCAATTTATAAATAGCATACCAAAATTTTTATTGAATAAGAGCGGTCAATCAGTAAGTGTAAATAGTTATGGTAAAGGCAAAATAATTTTAGGCGATGTAAAGGCTACTTTGAATGAATTAAACGTGATGCCAGAAACCATTGCCAGTAAAGGCTTACAGTTTATCAAAAGAAGGCAGGGCAACGAAGAATATTATTTCATTGTAAATAATACGGCAAACGATTTTGATGACTCTGTTGTTTTAAATGTTGCTGCTAATAATATTTTTTTTACCAATCCTTTAAATAATCAATCCGGGAATGTAATTTTTAAAAAGCTAAACAAGCAAAGCCGGGTTCGTTTACAATTAAAATCGGGGCAAAGCATTTTAGTAAATTGTACGAATGCTAAAGCCACTGCTAATTGGAATTATACAGATGAATCTGGTAAAGAAATTGATTTACAAAACAATCATTGGAAATTACATTTTACCGAAGGTGGCCCATATTTGCCGGCCGATAAAGAAATGAATACTATTCAACCCTGGACAAATTTTACTGACGATAGCACCACTCAATTCTTTAGTGGCACCGGAGTTTATACCACAACATTTACTATAAAAAATAAAGCGGAAGATTATTTATTGCAGTTGGATAAATTATATGAAAGTGCACGAATAATAGTTAATGGGAAAGATGCAGGATTAATTTGGAGCCTCCCTTTTGAAACCAAAATTGGAAGATATTTGCGTGAAGGAGAAAATAATATCAGCATTGAAGTATGTAACTTAATGGCAAATCGTATTCGCTACATGGATCAGCATAAAATTGTTTGGCGCAACTATCACGAAATAAACTTTGTAAACATTAACTATCAAAATTTTGATGCCTCTAATTGGAAAGTGCAATCTTCGGGTATCGGCGGCTTTGTCAAATTAATTCCACTAACTAAATGAAAGGCCACAAAAAACAAGACGATTTAATCGTTCGTTGTAAGCAAAGAAACTAATGAAGTATTCGAACATGAAGAAGTATTTATTAGCAGCACTAATTGCATTTCAGTTTCAATCAGCGATATCGCAGAATGATAGTGTTTATATGTTTTCTTATTTTAAAGATAACGGCCAGGATGGATTGCATCTTGCGTACAGCCTTGTTGGCTACAGCTGGATTGCATTGCACAATGACAGCTCTTTTTTGAAACCTGAAGTTGCGGAAGATAAATTAATGCGTGACCCCTGTATTATTCGGGGAGGTGATAATAAATTTCACATGGTATGGACGGTAAGCTGGAACGACAGAGGCATCGGCTACGCGAATTCGCCGGATCTAATGCACTGGAGTAAACAACAATTTATACCCGTGATGAAAGATGAACCAGGCGCAAAAAATTGCTGGGCACCGGAAATATTTTATGACAAAGAAAAAAAGCTTTACATGATTTACTGGGCTACTACGATATCCGGAAGATTTGCCGCAGGTGACACATCAGGTGATGATAAATATAACCACCGGCTTTATTATGTAACCACAAAAGACTTCATAACTTTTAGTAAAACCAAACTTTTATACGACCGCGGTTTTAATGTTATTGATGCCACCATCCAAAAAAACGGAAAGCAATATGTAATGTTTTTAAAAGACGAAACACGAAAGCCTCCTCAAAAAAATATAAGAATTGCAATAAGTGAAAATCTTATAAGGGGTTTTGGAAAACCTTCAGGCCCAATAACGGGAAGTTATTGGGCAGAAGGTCCATCAGTTATAAAAATAGGTGAAGATTGGATTGTATATTTTGATAAATACACCGAACACGCCTATGGTGCTGTTACGTCTAAAGATTTAAAAACATGGGCAGATATTTCAGAGAAAATACATTTTCCAAAAGGAACAAGGCATGGAACGGTATTTACTATTTCAAAGGAAGAATTTAATAAGCTTATTAATATGGATTGATTCCCGAAAAATTTGTAATATGAAAAACACAACAGTCGGCACAGTTATCATTATTGTTAATTAAAATCTCCCGGTACTAATAAATTTATGAATATGCAACTTTTTTCTCCCGGTAACTTTTTTCAGAGTATTTGCTTTTGCCCTCACTCCCGGTCAATGCAATTGAATAAGGCAACAAGACTTTCTCTTTTTTTAGCAGTTGTTATTTTCAGCAGTTGCGGAGGCGTAAAAAATTCGATGACTTCTTCTGTCTCGGCAGATTCCTCATTTACTTCCACCTTACCTAAGGCGGGTAAATTAATAAATGATAAGCCTGTTGGAAAAAGCTGGATTAATCTTCTCACTTCTCTTGATGGCTGGAATCTTGAAAAAGAAAACTGGAAATTAGAGAACGGCATTTTACACGGTGATTATAATGGTGGAAAGTTTCACAGCTACGCTTATACAAAAAATAAATATAAAAACTTTGAACTGAATGCACTGGTACGCATGACTGGGAAAGAGGCGAACTCGGGCGTTTGCATTCGCATCAACCCAACCAATTTTGATAACGTACCCGGTTACCAGGTGGATATGGGCCCTGGCTATTGGGGATGTTTATGGGAAGAAAAGAGGGATGAAATGGTACAGAAATATCCGGCTGAACTTGCAGACAAACTGGTTAAAGCAAATGATTGGAATCATTATTATATTATAGCTAATGGCCATCACATACAGGCCTGGCTAAATGGAGTTAAAACAATTGATACTGTGCATGTGAATGGATTTCTTGACGGCGCCATTGGATTACAGCTTTGCCATGGCGATAAACATACAGTTGTTGACGTAAAAACTTTAAGCCTGCGTGTTTTAAAATAGAGGAATATGTCGCCATGCGAAATATTATCTCCCGGAACTCTTACTAATAACAGGTATGTAAAGGATGTATGTGAACATTTTTTTATGCAACTTTATGCATCATTGCTGACAACGATTGTAATATGAATCAAAAAAGACTCATTATATTTTTTCTTGCCATTACCATTTCAGTTTGCTGTAAAAATTCTTTCGGCCAGTCCAATACAGATAATGATTTAAGCTGGGTGCCTGGTGCTGGTGCCAAACAATTTCCATCATCAACAAAAATATTTATCGTAAAAGCGAAGAGCGATACTTCAAAAATTATTTCCAGGCAGATACAAGAAACTATAGATAAGTGTGCGAAGAGTGGTGGTGGCATTGTAACATTCAATCCCGGTGTCTATGTGACCGGTGCTATTTATTTGAAGACAAACGTGCACCTTCAAATTGGCAAAGGAGTTACATTGCTCGGCTCTCAAAGCTTGAATGACTATCCCGAAATTGATACCCGCATTGCAGGAATAGAAATGAAATGGCCATCTGCATTGATAAACATTATTGATGCTAAAAATGCCGCGGTAACAGGTGATGGTGTTGTGAACGCAAGGGGAAAATTTTGCTGGGATAAATATTGGGCGATGCGTAAAGAGTATGATGCCAAAGGGCTTCGCTGGATTGTAGATTATGATGCCAAAAGAGTAAGAACATTACTCGTTCAAAATTCATCTGACATTACTTTAAAAGGAATTACATTAAAGAATGCGGGGTTCTGGACGGTGCAGGTTTTATATTCCAATCATGTAAGTGTGGATGGGCTTATCATTCGCAATAATGAAGACGGGCATGGCCCAAGCACGGATGGTGTTGATATTGATTCTTCATCGTGGGTGTTGGTTGAAAATTGTGATATTGATTGCAATGATGATAATGTTTGTTTGAAAGCAGGCCGTGATTGGGACGGACTTCGGGTTAACAGGCCAACAGAATATATTGTGATACAAAAATGTACTGCACGCAGGGGTGCAGGTCTTGTTACATTGGGAAGTGAAACCTCTGGTGGCATAAGGCATGTATTTGCCACAGATCTTTTTGCAAAACATACTGATAACGGCCTGCGACTAAAATCTGCATTTACCCGTGGTGGCTTGATTGAAGACATACACTTTACCAATACGGTCCTGGATTCTGTAAAT
This sequence comes from Chitinophagales bacterium, assembly GCA_038251675.1. Classification (GTDB taxonomy): domain Bacteria; phylum Bacteroidota; class Bacteroidia; order Chitinophagales; family Chitinophagaceae; genus Ginsengibacter. Next base: position 16,706 of record JBBSBD010000051.1, read on the forward strand.
AATGCTTTCCAGTTTAATTTAAACTGGTATCCGGCTTTCAGCTATTCGGAATTTCCGAAAGGTTATGTGTATGATTCCATCCCTGCACACTGGAAAGTCATGTTGCATAAGGTAGAACCTCCTGGAAGAGGAATACCGCATGCAAGAAATATTTATGTTGAGAATGTAAAAGTTACCAACGCCAACCATGCGTTTGTAGGTTCAGGTTACGAAAAATCTTTGCTTGAAAATTTCGTCTTTACGAATTGTGCAATTTCTGCAACTTCGATAGGGGTGCTTGAATTTACCAAAGACTGGAAGTTTAATAACGTTTCAATAAGTATAGATAAAAAAGAAGTCGATTCAACCGGTGATGGCAGCACAGAACAAAATGAACGAATGAAAAATTGAATGATAATAGTAAAAATTATTTTGTCAACAACTATTCAAACCATGTGAAATTATTTTGGAGGCTGAGGAAAAAGATAAAAATTAATAAAATGGAAAATATAAAACCTTTAAAACTATTTGCTTTATTATTTACACTTACTGCCCTGGCATTTACGGTAAACAAGCACAAACCTGTGTTCTATATTATCGGCGATTCTACCGTTAAAAATGGGGATGGAAAAAATACAAACCAGTTGCAAGGTTGGGGAAGCTTTATTGATACCTATTTTGATACAACAAGAATTACTGTAGAAAATGATGCTATTGGCGGAAGAAGCAGCCGTACTTTTATGACCGACGGAAGATGGGATAAAATTCTTTCTACATTGCAAAGAGGTGATTATGTAATTATGCAGTTTGGCCACAATGATGGCGGCGCTTTAGATGATACCGCAAGGGCGAGAGGTACGATAAAAGGCGTCGGAGATGATAGCAAGGAAATTTATAATCCCATTCGTAAACAAAAGGAAGTGGTGCACAGTTACGGTTGGTACATGCGAAAATATGTGAATGATACAAAGGCTGCCGGGGCAGTTCCTATTGTTTGTTCGCCTATTCCCCGCAATGATTGGAAGGACGGAAAGGTTGCTCGCAGCAATGATGGTTATGCGTTGTGGGCAAGGCAAATTGCAATGCAAACAGGCGCCTATTTTATTGACCTGAATAATATTATCGGTGATGCATTTGAAAAAATCGGACAGGAAAAAACCGCCTCTTTTTTTCCGCAGGAACATACACATACCAATAAAGAAGGCGCCATCTTCAATGCTGATATTGTAATAGATGGAATTAAAAATTTAAAACATTGCAAGCTGAAAAAGTATTTGTTGAATAAATAGTATTCCTGTTAACCAGGTATTTTTATTAGATGCAAGCGAAGTCTATAAAGTAAAAAAATGAACGCTGGTTTGCCTTAGAGAGAATTTCTTAGCGTCAATGCAAACGGAACTTCGATACGTCGTTTATCATTATTCAAAACCATCTCCGCGGCTATTTCACCCATTTTTTTGAAGTCAGTTGATACGGTTGTAACCCCGTTCATTATAAATTGTTTCCACGGAGTTTCATTATAGGAAATGATACCGATGTTTGTTCCCACTTGAAGTTGGGTTTTCCGGATTTTTCCGAGCAGCACCACCAAATCATCTTCCATCAGGTTTATATATGCTTCACCATCTTGTATTGGTTCATCAGCAATTTTGTGTACTACTTTATGGCTAAAAGCATACTCACTGCAAAAGGATTGAAACCCTTTAAGAATTTCCTGGGGGAAATAAGTGTAGGAAGGAAATACTATTTTAAGTGCCTGGTATTTTTCAAGTTGAGGAAGCGCTTCCTTCAATGCGACAAAAATATCTTTTTCAAAATTTTCATATACCGCCCCATACTCTCTTTTAATACCGGGAATTAGTTTATCGAGCAGGATTAAATTGCCGGCCGTTAATTCATTAATTATTTCAGAAGCATTTTCTCCTCCTTCAAGAAAATGCGGAATGATTACATAATGCGTGTAATCCTCTTTCCTGTTTTGCAATAGTTTTTTAAACAGGCTAAAATCATTATTATAAATATAAAAATCGATGGCAGCGTGTTCCCCCAACGTTTTTACAAATGAATCATAAATGATTTTTTTGTGCGCACTGAGTTTATTAAAAATAAGGAAGACTTTTATCGCCTGCTTAAAATCTGTTTGAGCGATAAAATATCCTTTGCCAGGAACAGAACCTATTACACCTAACTTTTTTAAATGCCGGTATGCCTTTTCTGCAGTGTCACGGGCTATTTCCAGTTCATAGCTGAGATCGTTGATAGAAGGCAGCATGTAATCTTTTTCCAGCCTTCGTTGTTCTATTGCCTGCAAAACAGCGTTTGCAAGCTGCAGGTATTTTGGTGTAATAGACTGTTCATCTATTTTGATTATCTGGTATATATTCTCTGAAGCCATATATTCAAGCAATGCATAAATATAGATTCTTTTTTTAGTTGATGCAGCATAACAGTACAGGACAGTCGCAGCCGGGTAGGGCGGTAAAACAAAAGCGCACAAATTAATTCGCAGAGTTCTCTTTTATCATATCTTACATTTCTCTTACGATTTCGTGTTCATTGTGAAAATGCCATTTAGGCGACGTTACCAAACTATCAGGCTATCTGGTTGAACAGAAAATGTCGAGGCATGATGGCTCATAACAGTCACCCTATATGTCTTTAATAATTTTAGCTCTTAAAGCTTGTCATGATGAAAAAAATATTTTTACTTCCGGTTGTAGCCTTAATTTCTTTCACTGCCCTTTCGCAAACGGCCACGTTTTCAAAAGACACTTTCTACGCAGGCTTTGTAGCGCCACCCAAGAGCGCCCAGCCTCGTGTATGGTGGCATTGGATGAATGGAAACATCACCAAAGACGGTATTCGCAAAGACCTCGAATGGATGCATCGTGTAGGCATCGGAGGCTTTCAGAATTTTGATGCGGCACTTGCTACGCCGCAGATCGTGGAGAAGCGTTTAACCTACATGACACCAGAATGGAAAGACGCTTTTAAGTTTACAACGAAGCTTGCAGATTCATTGCATCTGGAGATGGCAATAGCAGGATCGCCGGGTTGGAGTGAAAGTGGTGGCCCGTGGGTGAAGCCTGAAGACGGTATGAAAAAAATTGTGTGGACAGAAACCCGTGTTAAAGCAGGCACATCAAACATTAAACTTGCAGCATCGCAAGGCGTTACCGGCCCATATCAAAACATACCAATGCAACCAGGTTTTGGAGAATCATTGGATGCATCAAAGCTTCCCCTATTTTATAAAGATGTTGCCGTGGTTGCTTTTAAATTACCAGCGGCAGATAAATCATTAAGTGAATTAAGTGCAGTTGTTACATCCAGCGGCGGCAATTTTACACTGCAACAATTAACCGATGGCGATGTTGGTACAGCCAATCTTTTACCAAGAGATTCTGCTACCGGTTTTGGGTGGATACAATTTGCGTTTCCAGAGGCACAAACCATCAAAGCCATAACCATGGTGGGTGGCGGCAATCCCGGCGTTTTTGGAATGGGTGCTGATGCGAAAGACAGCCGTAAATTAGAATCAAGCGATGATGGTGTGAACTACAAACTTGTTGGCATTATTCCGCCCGGCGCAATTACTGAACAAACCATCAGCATACCTGAAACCACTGCAAAATATTTTCGCGTTACAATAAAAAATCCGCCAATGGCTACTAACCCGGGCGCAGCCTTTGGTTTTGGCGCACCCGTAAAAGATATTGGTGGTACCGAAATAGCAGAAATTGTTTTACATACAGCTGACTGCATAAATATGTTTGAAGAGAAGGATGCATTTGCGCCGGTTGGTGATTTAAATACCAAGATGACTTCATCAACAAATGATGTAGTTGCAACAAACGATATAATTAATCTTACTGATAAAATGAATGCAGATGGAACATTGAACTGGACTGCTCCGTCAACCGGCGCAGAATGGAAAGTTGTTCGTTTCGGTTATTCATTGCTCGGCATCACCAATCATCCTGCATCTCCTGAAGCAACAGGTTTGGAGGTTGATAAGCTTGATCCTGTGGCTGTAAAAAAATATTTCACCAATTATCTTGATCAATATAAAAATGCAACCGGTGGTTTAATGGGAAGCAAAGGCGGCTTACAATTTATGGTAACCGATAGTTGGGAAGCAGGTGCTCAAAACTGGACAGCGAATCTTCCTGCAGAATTTCAAAAGCGCCGTGGATATAACATCATTCAATGGTTGCCTGTGTTAACAGGTCATGTTGTAAAAAGTGCAGAAGCAAGTGAACAATTTTTGTTTGATTTCAGAAAAACATTGAGCGAAATGGTTGCCGAATATCATTACGATGCATTAACAAATATACTTGCTCAATATGGAATGAAACGATATTCAGAATCGCATGAAGACGGCCGGGCAATGATCGCAGATGGTATGGAAGTAAAAAGAACTGCCGCCGTTCCAATGTCTGCATTGTGGACACCAAATCCTTTTATTAATCAAAACGATCAAACAAAATATACAGCAGATGTTCGCGAGTCTGCATCTGTGGCACATATCTATGGACAAAACCTGGTAGCCGCTGAATCGCTTACTGCGCTTGGTATTGGAGGTGTAGCCTGGTCTTATTATCCTGAAAATTTAAAACCAAGTGTTGATCTTGAATTAGCAAGTGGTTTGAACAGGTTTGTAATTCACTGTTCTCCGCATCAGCCTGTCGATGATAAAATTCCGGGACTCGGTCTCGGACCTTTTGGTCAGTGGTACACACGCCACGAAACATGGGCTGAGCAAGCAGTAGCGTGGAACGCTTATCTCTCAAGAAGCAGCTACATGTTACAACAAGGCAAGTTTGTGGCAGACATTGTTTATTACTATGGAGAAGATAATAACATCACTTCTTTATTTGGTAAAAAACCTCCTGTTATTCCTGAAGGATACAATTACGATTATACTAATGCCGATGCACTTATCAATGTTTTATCAGTAAAAGATGGAAAGCTTGTTACGCCAAGTGGTATGAGTTATCGTGTGCTGGTACTTGATAGCAATGCAACAAAAATGTCGTTGCCTGTACTGCGTAAGATAAGTGCATTGGTAAAAGCAGGTGCAGTTGTTGCAGGTGTAAAACCGACAACAACACCTAGTCTTGCAGATGATCAAAATGAATTTAATAAACTCGTTAATGAAATATGGTCTTCATCAAATACAAAAGTTACTGAAGGAAAATCAATAACCGATGTATTGAATGCGATGAATGTGATGCCTGATTTTACTTACAGCAAACCACAATCAACTACAAAGCTTTTGTACGTACATCGTAAAACAACAGATCGTGATATTTATTGGGTCAACAGCAGAACAAGTGATGTTCAGGATCTCGAAGCAACGTTTCGGGTAGATGGAAAAGTTCCCCGGCTTTGGTTTGCAGAAACCGGTAAAACAGAACCGCTTTCTTATAGCATTGTAAATGGTATAACAAAAGTTAAGCTGCATATTGAACCCAACGATGCATTCTTCATCGTATTCAAAAACAAGGCTGCAAAAACTTCTGTTGAGTTACCGGCTGTTAAAGTAAAAGAGCTGGCAACAATAAGCGGTGCGTGGAATATTGATTTTCAAAAAGACCGTGGCGCACCTGCTTCCATAAAAATGAATGAACTAAAATCATTCACTGAAAATGCCGATGCAGGCGTAAAATATTTTTCCGGGATAGCCACTTATACAAAAAAAATTACTGCGCCTGCTGACTGGTTTAAAAAAGATGTTGAGTTGTGGTTAAATCTTGGTGATGTAAAGAATCTTGCAGAGGTAATTATTAATGGAAAGTCCCTCGGTATTCTCTGGAAAAAACCTTTCCGTGTTGATATTTCAAGTGCATTAAAGCCCGGCGCAAATACATTGGTGGTAAAGGTTACAAACCTTTGGGTTAACCGTTTGATCGGCGATGCCCAGCCCGGTGTTACCAGCAAGATTACTTATACAACGATGCCATTTTACCAGGCCAATTCACCATTGCAGCCTTCTGGTTTATTGGGGCCGGTGCAGGTAATGTCTGTTGAGAGGAAGTAGAATTGAGGCAGAGGTTTTTAAAGATATTTTGCATCTGTGATTTGTGTTCTTGTAACTATAATAAAAGCTTGTATGAAAAAATATTTTATGGTCATCAGGTATTTTGCTGCTGCCTCCTTTTTACTTAACATGTTTGGTGTAACAGCGCAAAAAATTGATCCCTCTATTTCACAAAAACAATGGAAGGCATCATGGATAGCAGTGCCCGGTGAACAGCCTAATGGTTATGGTGTTTACCTGTTTCGTAAAAATATTGCGCTGACATCAAAGCCTGAATCTTTTGTAATTCACGTTTCCGCCGATAATCGTTACAAATTATTTGTCAATGAAAAACTGGTGTCACTGGGGCCTGCACGAGGTGACATTTTGCATTGGAATTTTGAAACCGTTGATATCGCGTCTTCACTGCATGCAGGTAATAATATTATAGCAGCCAAGGTTTGGAATGATGGTGAATTTCGTCCCGAGGCACAGATATCGTTGCGTACAGGTTTTATAGTGCAGGGTGCAACTGCTGCAGAGCAGCTACTTAATACCAATAGCACCTGGAAATGTATAAAAGACAGCAGCTATAGACCTTTGAAGGTATCATTATCCACCTACTATGTAGCCGGAGCAGGAGAACTGATTGATATGCATTCTTATATCAGTAATTGGAAAAAGAATGATTACAACGATAATGTATGGAAGATGGCACAGCCAGTTTATTCCGGTAATCCTAAAAATATCTTGGGAGCGTATGGCACGCCTGAGGGATGGATGCTGGTACCATCCGGTATTCCGCAAATGGAATTAATGCAGCAGCGATTAATGAAAGTAAGGAAGACTAAAGGTGTTTCAGTGCCTTCTTCGTTTCCTGGAAATAAAACGCCATTCACGGTTCCTGCTAATACTGTGGCTACTATTTTACTTGATCAGGCTTTTCTTACAAACGCCTATCCAACACTTATTTTTAGTGGAGGCAAAAATGGGGCTGTTTCGTTAAGTTATGCAGAAGCCTTATTTACAAAATTTCCTTCGAAGGGAAACCGTGATGAGATTGACGGAAAGGTTATGATGGGAAGAAAGGACAGTATTCTTTCTGATGGCACAATAGCACAGTCATTTACATCTCTGTATTTTAGAACGTACCGCTACATACAATTAAGAGTAACAACGAAAGAAGAACCTTTAGTTATTGAAGACCTGTATGGAACATTTACAGGTTATCCTTTCCGGTACAACGCAACATTTGAATCAGCGGATAGCGAGCTGAACAAAATAATTGAAATTGGCTGGCGCACTGCCCGTCTTTGCGCTGTTGAGACTTACACGGATTGTCCTTACTATGAACAGTTGCAATACATCGGTGATTCAAGAATACAAGGCCTTGTTTCTCTTTACAACAGCGGAGATGACAGGTTGCTAAAAAATGCTTTGAATCAAATGGATAATTCCCGGCGGCCGGAAGGCGTTACTTTAAGCCGCCACCCATCTTATACGCCACAATACATTCCAACTTTTTCATTATGGTACATTGGCATGCTGCATGATTATATGATGTATGGAAAAGACACCACTTTTATAAAAAATAAATTAGAAGGCGCAAGAGACGTATTGAATTATTTCAGGCACTATCAACAGGAAGATGGTTCTTTGAAAAATGTTCCCTACTGGCTATTTACAGACTGGGTAAACAAGAAAGACTGGGTACAGGGCGCTGCGCCTGTAGGTAAGGATGGTAATGATGCTTTGATTGACCTGCAACTATTATGGGCTTATCAAATGGCGGCAGATATGGAAAACAAAATCGGCATGAAGGCTTACGGTTCATTATACCTGCGATATGCAGAACAACTTAAAAAAACAATCCGGAATAAATATTGGGATAACAATAAAAAACTTTTTGCAGATAGATCAGAAAAAGATTTGTTCTCGCAGCATGCGAATGCATTAGCAATACTTACTGGCACAGTCGGCATAAATGAAGCAACAGAGATTGGTAAAAAATTATTGGCCGATACTTCACTGGCGCCCGCTTCTATCTACTTCAAATATTATTTACACCAGGCTCTTATAAAGGCGGGTTATGGAAATGATTATCTAAACTGGCTGGACAAGTGGCGGGAAAATATAAATATGGGTCTTACAACATGGGCAGAAACATCCGATTTGGATAAGTCCCGGTCTGATTGTCACGCCTGGGGAGCAAGTCCCAACATAGAATTCTTTAGAACAATTCTTGGAATTGATAGTGATGCCCCCGGGTTTGCCAGGGTGAAAATAGAACCACATCTGGGAAATCTAAAAAACGTTAGTGGTGACATACCGCATCCAAAAGGAAAAATAATGGTGCAGTACAGTAATTCAAACGGGAAAAGCATAGCGGCCATCATTCTTCCCGAAGAAGTGACAGGCAGATTTATTTGGAAAGGCAGAAGTTATCCTTTGAAGCCCGGAAAGAATATCATTAATTTATAAAAGCCGGGTGATTAATTGATTTACAAAATTGATTATATTTTCCCTAAAGGTTTCATAATAGAATTCGGTGATTGTTTAATATCTCATTATATTGAGCAAAGCCTGCAAGTGTGCGACGCAATAACAGATGCCATGAAATACTAAAACCGGGACATAAAATCATTATTGATTACCATCAAGTGAAAAGACAAGTCATATTTATTAATTTGCTATTCTTATTTACGTGCAGATTTATTGAAACGGCAAAATGAAGTTTGAATCTTTCCCATCATCGTATTAAAATAAAAAATGAAAAAACTATTAGCCTCTTTAGTTATGTTAGTAGCATTTTATTCAAATGCACAAACAGTAATTCCCCTATACAGTGGCGCAGCGCCCGGTTCAGAAAACTGGAACTGGCAGGAGCAGCAAATTAAAGTTGATATTGGTACTATTTATATCGACGTGTCGCATCCAACACTAACCGCTTACGTTCCATCGAATCCTAATGGCACCGCACTTATCATTGCTCCGGGTGGTGCGTTTCATGCACTGGCTTTTGACCATGAAGGAACGGAAGTAGCAAAGCGTTTGAATTCAAAAGGCGTTACTGCATTTGTTTTAAAATACCGATTGGCACACGATGATCCTGCGCATCCTGAAAATAACTTTTCTAAGTTGCTGGCAACAAAGAATTATAAGAAGCTTGACTCTATTAACAATGCTGTTGTGCCGCTTGCTTTGCAGGATGGCTTAACGGCGATGAAATATGTTCGTCAGCACGCAAATGAATATCATATCGATTCCAAAAAAATTGGTTTCATGGGTTTTTCCGCAGGAGCTACGTTAACTATGTCTGTTGTGTACAGTGCTGCGGATGAAGATCGTCCCAATTTTGTCGCACCCATTTATGCTTACGAAAATGCTATCATAGGATCAACGGTTCCGTCAGCAAAGACACCTATTTTTATTTGTGCTGCAAGCGATGATGATCTTGGTTTTGCAACACACAGTGTGCATATTTATCTTAAATGGCTTGCGGCGAATCAGCCCGCGGAGTTGCACATGTATGAAAAGGGAAAGCATGGTTTCGGAACAAAAAAGCAAGGTCTGCCTGTGGATACCTGGATGGATAGATTCACCGATTGGATGCAAATGCATGACCTTCTAAAACAATAAGAAAGTTTATAGTTGAGGAAAAAAACCTTTGAACGTGCTTTATTTTTCACTTTCAATAAACCTGTACAGGTAAGGTGCCTTATGGGCTTTACCGTTGTATTGTTTTTCTAATCGCTCTAATATATTCATGCTAAGTATCTTCCTCTGGAAGTTAGTACGCACAAATTCCTTTTGGTAAATAGCTTCGTATAATTTTTGTAACTGCCCCATTGTAAATGTTTCTCCCATTAAGTTGGAGCCAACAAGTTTTTCATCGAGGTCTGCCTGCAATCTTTTCAATGCTTTATTTATAATTGTATCGTGGTCGTACAAAACTTTCGGAAGTTTATTTACATCAAACCATTTAACTTCTGTAAAGAATGCTTCTGTTACGGGATTCACTTTTGTGTCGTCTATCACAGCATAATAGCATACGGAGACAAAGCGTTGCGCAAACCAATTGCTATGTGGTATCGTGCCGATCATTTTTTTTGTTAGCTCTATAGCAACCTCTTCCTTTGAGCGGCTTATATTGCCCGATGTGTAGAACTGTTCAAGGTAAATATTTTTTAGCGCGGTCCTTTCCTGCAGCAGGCGTAAAGCTGCATCATCGAGACTCTCTTCTTTCATAACATATCCGCCGGGCAGCACGAAATAAGGTGTGTTGGCAAATCGCAGCAGTAATGCTTTTAGTTTATCGTTGTGGAAACCAAAAATCACTGTGTCAACAGACACCCCGGCCATATAAATATCGGGAGCAGTTTCAAGGAATTGCCTGATTCCTTTTTTTAATTCTTCGTCGCTTATAATATCTATGCTACTCATTTCTAATACAATTTACAATTACTTCATCTTACCTTAATGTGCCCGGATTTAGCAAATATTCTTTTTAAAAAATAAAATTACGCGTTATTGTATCAAAATGATACAATAGGTATTATATTTGTAAGATATGTTTCTTGATATTAGAAAAGCAAAAGCGGTGATAGGCATTATGCAATTTAAGAATAGAGGAGACCAATCGATGTCTTCGGGTTTAATCGGGCCTGTTGTGATAAGACAAGGTTTGAATCTCCAGGATCAGCACAACAATGCTTCATATATATTCTGTCGCTGGCTGCATAAAATACTAATTCCATTTTTGATATAAAATAAATATTGCAACATGTCATCTTCAAATCTTCATAAAGGCTTACTTATTTTGTTTGTCTTTAGTTCTTTTATCACTTATGCGCAAAACAATTTGACGCAAATGAGCGATGAGCTTGTAAAAATTTTTACAATAAAAGACACTATGTTCAAAGCGCCTTATGTTGACATTGATGAATGGCGTGATAAACCTGTTCGTCATCATTATGTGCACGGCGGATTTAAAGGCACAGATACACGTTTCTCATTCTACTTTCCGCCAAAAGAAAAATACCAGGGACGTTTTTATCAATACATAACTCCGTTCCCCGATAATGAAAACTTATCGCAAGGCGCATCCGGTGCGGAAGATAAAATAGGGTTCTCTATCAGCAGCGGCGCATATTTTATAGAAACCAATGAAGGTGGAAGAATAGATTTTTCAAAACCCAATCCTTCATCAAACCCTACTATTGGAGCCTATCGGGCTAATGCAGCCTGCGCCCAGTTTTCAAAAATTGTTGCTGCACAAATCTACGGTCAACACCGTGTTTATGGCTATTGTTTTGGCGGCAGTGGTGGCGCTTATCGTACCGTTGGCGGAATTGAAAATACAGAAGGCGTATGGGATGGTGCAGTGCCTTATGTACTGGGTTCACCAATGGCAATTCCAAACGTATTCACTGTTCGCATGCATGCTATGCGGGTACTGAATGATAAATTTCCGCAAATTATTGATGCACTTGAGCCAGGAGGCAGCGGAGATATGTATGCGGGATTAAACGAAGAAGAAAAAGAAGCATTGCAGGAAGTAACAAAAATGGGATTTCCTCCTCAATCCTGGTTTGGTTACAAGAATATGGGTATTCATGGTTTCCTGGTGCTTTACAAGGGCGTGGTAATGTCCGACACAAAATATTTCACAAATGATTTCTGGGAAACAACCGGTTACCTGGGAGCCAATCCACCTGCATCACTTTTGAAGGCTCGTATTCAACAAGTAACCGAAATTAAGATAGGCATATCTCAGGAGAAGGCTTTTGAATTAGGATTAGTGAAACCAATATCACCACTGGAACGGGGTACCGCAGATGCAGCGTGGAAAAGCATAGGAGGCACAGAAGGAACAATGCCTGTTGCTTTTGAATTGGAAAATGCATTACCTGATGTTGGTTTTATGGGTGGTGATTTAATAATTAAAAGTGGCGCCGCCGCTGGTAAGACGTTGCAATTAACGAAAGTTGATGGTGATAAAGTTGCGCTTGGGCCGGCTGACCCTTCGGTACTTGTTCTGGTAAAACCAGGCGATACGGTGCAGGTAGATAATTCTAATTTTCTCGCAGTACAAACCTATCATCGTCACCAGGTACCAGCTTCCCGCATAGAATATCCTGAATGGAATCAGTTTCGTGATTCTGCGGGCAACCCAATCTATCCACAACGCTCAAGGCTTTTAGGCCCATCGTTTACAATAGGAGCCGCCGGTGTATTGCCTACAGGTAAATTTAAAGGCAAGATGATTCTTCTGGAATCACTTTGGGACAGAGAAGCCTTTCCCTGGCAGGCAGATTGGTATCGTTCAAAGGTGAAAGTAAATTTAGGAGACAGTACAGACAATTATTTCAGGCTTTGGTACACCGACCATGCACTTCATGGAGACATACCAGTTGAAGATGACCCAACACATACAATAAGCTATCTTGGTGTACTTCAACAAGCACTGCGTGACCTTAGTATCTGGGTTGAAAAAGGCATTCCTCCCGCTGCTACAACTCATTATAAAATAGTGGACGGTCAGGTAGTGGTGCCTGCCACTGCAGAAGAGCGTAAAGGCATTCAACCAGTTGTAACCGCAAAAGTAAATGTCGCTAAAAGAGCTGACGTTAAAGTTGGTGAACCGGTAACTTTTACGGCAGTGATAGAAGTACCAAAAAACATGGGCAAGGTGGTTGCAGCTTCATGGAATTTTGAAGGTTTGCCCGGTGATATTGAAAAATCATCCGGATGGAATTTTGAAACCTCCGATATATTTCCGGTAAAGGCAAAGCTTGTTGTTTCTGATAAAACAGGTTCTCATGTCACGGTAACAACAACTTATACTTTTTCAAAACCGGGAACATATTTTCCAACATTAAGGGTGGCATCTCAGCGCAATGGCGACACTAAAACAGCTTTTACCCGAATAGAAAATCTTGACCGTGTGCGGGTGGTTGTGAGGTAGAGAGAGATAATGAAGCACTCAAAAATGAAAGATTAGTTTTTGGTACCAGGCAGAAAAATAAACATGAGGCTTTCGTTGCGTCGCACCCTTGTACTGACGATTCTTTATTGAGCTTTCCCCACGACAAATGAAAGCGGTAAGCGGTGCGTGAGACACGCACCCCGGCGGCGGGTAAAAAATAATTATAAACAATAA
>JBBSBD010000052.1:0-29844 GCA_038251675.1 Chitinophagales bacterium
CTGCTACATGGCTTTGGGTGCCAGGGGAAAAAAGAGAAGCCTTCTCCATGAGAAATATCAAACTGATGTATTATAATAAAATAATGACCGAAAGAATATTTTCAAACTTAGCTTTAGACCTGAATTGCAAAAAAATAAAACAGCTTTATTACCAATGCCTGGATATAGGACGCTTGGCAGCTTAAAAAATTACCGAACTATTGATAAAAAATACTTACTTAATATATCCATCTCCCTGGCTAATTCCCCACCGCACTTTGCATCATATACTGGAACCTTTTAAATATTCGGGAGATCGAAAAGGTTATCAATCTTTAAATGACGTTTATTTCAGGACATCGGTAAAGAACTGTAGGCATTTTAAAGAGGCACTGAACGGTATTTTTTATTAAACGCCGGTAAGATAAAAAACAATATTGGACCCAGATTTTTGGCGTTTGATGTACCCAGTGGTATTGCTATTTGTTCCATAATTATAGTAAATACTCCGGTTACAAACGGCAACTATGTGAGCGCCTTACTAAAGTTTTACTATCAATATTTCTCGAACCAATCAAACTTTTTTTTGGTGATATTTTCTTTTTCCTGTTTTACATAATTTAAAAAAGCCGACGCAACAGGTGAATGATTTTTTCTCTTCAGCCAAATTAGATTCCACACAGATTTAATGGGAAACCCCTTAACCGGGATAATTTGCAATTCTCCATTCTGTAATTCATTTTTTATCCCAATCAATGGCATAATAGAACATCCAAGCCCCGCAATTACTGCCTGCTTTACAGCCTCATTGGACGTAAGCTCCATTTTTTTTCTCACGGGCAGATTATTCTTCTTAATAAATTTTTCCATTGTTTGTCGTGTTCCGGAACCTTGCTCACGATAGATCAAAGGTATATTTTCAAAAATCCTTTTGTCATACTGCTTACTTTTAAATTTTTGTTTATTGTCGCTTACCACATACAATTTATTTTGCATGAGGTCGGTTTTCTCAATTTGCAAATTTTCGGGTAAGACAGAGACTAATGAAAAATCAACTTCATTTTTTTCCAGGCTCTCAACTACTTTTAATTTGTTTGTTACATCCAGCAGCAATTCAACGCCTTCATGTTGTTTTAAAAAGCCCGTTAAAAAATACGGCATCACATATTTACCAGTTGACACAACAGATATTTTTAACCGCCCTGCCAATTTTCCTTTATGAGCTAAAGTTTTGTAGTTAATAGCGTGAACCTGATTTAAAATATTCTCTGCGGCAATGGCAATTTCTTTTCCGAAATCTGTAATAAATATTTTCCTTCCAACTACTTCTGTCAATGGAATTTCAAACTGGTCCTGCAAATTTTTAAGCTGAATGGAAACTGCCGGTTGTGTTAAATGTAATTCTTCTGAAGCTTTGGTTATGCTTTGGGTTTGCGTGATTTTTAGAAATATGCGTAGCTGGCTAATCGTAAAATTCATAAATTTTATTTATGCTAATCATTACAAATATAAATGAAAACTTATGATGAACATGATAGATTTTTGCGGCATTAAAACATAAATACATGACAAAAATAACAGTAGCAAAAGGCGATGGTATAGGCCCTGAAATTATGGATGCCACTCTCAAGATTATTTTGGCAGCAGGAGCTAAAATAGAAATTGATGAAATTGAAGTTGGCGAAAAAGTATACTTAGCCGGCAACACGTCGGGCATTGACAAAGAATCCTGGGATATTATCCGTAAGAATAAAATATTTTTAAAAGCTCCCATAACAACCCCACAGGGAGGTGGTTATAAAAGTTTAAATGTTACTACCCGGAAATTTCTTGGCTTATACTCCAATGTCAGGCCCTGTATGAGCCTTCATCCATTTGTAAAGACCAAACATCCGATTATGGACATTGTTATTGTACGGGAAAACGAGGAAGATCTTTATGCGGGGATTGAACACCAGCAAACTGATGAAGTGGTCCAGTGCCTTAAGTTGATAAGCCGGCCCGGATGTGAAAAAATTGTTCGGTATGCATTCGAATATGCAAAGCAGTACAACAGAAAAAAAGTTACCTGTTTTACCAAGGACAACATCATGAAGCAGACAGACGGATTATTTCACCAGGTGTTTGATGAAATTGCAAAAGAATACCCGCAAATAGAAAATGAGCATTGGATTATTGATATAGGTGCAGCAAAAATGGCGGACACCCCTGAGGCATTTGATGTGATAGTGATGCCGAATTTATATGGTGATGTTTTATCAGATGTTGCGGCACAAATTACAGGGTCAGTAGGACTTGCGGGATCGGCCAATATTGGTGAAGAATGTGCCATGTTCGAAGCAATACATGGTTCAGCCCCAAGGAGAGCGGGTCAAAATGCTGCAAATCCATCCGGGTTATTGCAGGGCGCTGTAATGATGCTCAATCATATCGGGCAAACAGACGTAGCAGAAAAAGTGCAGAATGCCTGGTTAAAAACGATTGAGGATGGCGTTCATACCTACGATATTTTTAAAGAGGCTGTCAGCAAACAAAAAGTAGGAACAAAAGAATTCGCGCAGGCTGTAATTGATAATTTGGGAAGTAAACCCAACATGTTGAACCCAGTTATTTATGCTAATGGTACTGCATTAAAGCTCCCAAAATATAAACGCAAAGCTACGGCGAAAAAAGAATTGGTCGGCGTAGATGTATTTGTGCACTGGGGCGGAGCAAGCCCGGATGAGTTGGCTTCTTTGCTTAATAAAATAGAGCCAAAAGAACTCAAACTTTCTATGATAACCAACCGGGGGATTAAAGTGTATCCTGATGGTTTTCCTGAAACTTTCTGCACCGACCACTGGCGCTGCCGATTTAAGCCAAACGAGGGAAACTCTATTTCTAAAACAGATATTGTTGAATTGCTGTCAAACGCTATTGTAGAAGATATTGATACGATTAAAACCGAAAATCTTTATGCCTTTGATGGTAAGCCGGCTTTCTCATTAGGACAAGGACAATAAAAACGATAAACAATGAATATACAACTTATACAAGGAAATTTCACGTCTAGAGATGCATTAGAAATCATCACTCAAATGTATCATGTAAAAATAAAATACCATGAAGGTAAAATCAGCCACACAAGTAATGAAGAAGATGTAAAATTTCGTGAAGCCAAAATAAAAAGGCTGCAAAAGGATTTATTTGACGTCAGAAAATTTATTGAGAACGCTGGAGGGAAAATCAATATTCAAAGCGACATTCATTTATCAAAATAATTATGGAAAACAGACATGAACTTAAATTAATTGAGGGCAAGTTCGCTCCGGCGGAAGCCAGGAAAGTTATTTCTGAACTGATCAGCAGCAAGATTAACTATCACAATATGGAAGCGTTTAGCATTAAGGAAAGATTTAATGGAGATACCTCTTATTCTGAAAAGAGAATTAAAGAGTTGAAAGAAGCCATAAAGTCTTTGGAAAACATCGTCGGTTATGCTGCAGAAAAAGGGCTCAAGTTAAAAATTGAAAGTGTCATAGAGATAATATTGATCCAGGAAAATTAATTTAGGTAATTCTTAGAATAAAACGGACTAATTCATCCATACGATGTTTTCAGGAAGAAAGCTGATTATTGCGACCAAGCACCAGAAAGAAAAAATAATTGCACCTATTTTAGAAAAAGAATTGGGGGTAAAATGTACTGTTGCCGAAAATTTTGACACCGATGTATTGGGAACTTTTGCAGGAGAAGTAGAACGAAAAGATGACCCAGTAACGACTGCAAGAAATAAATGTATCATGGCAATGGACGCCTCCGATTCGGATTTAGCAATTGCAAGTGAAGGATCTTTTGGTGGACATCCTTTTATATTCTTTGCTTACGCTGATGAGGAGATAGTTTTGTTTCTTGACAAGAAGAATAATTTAGAAATTATTTCAAAAGAGTTAAGTACTGATACCAATTTTAATGGTGAAGAAATTAAAACTGAAGAGCAATTAAACCATTTTGCTGAGCATGCAAAATTTCCAACACACGGTTTAATTTGTAAGAACACCAAAGACGATTTTACTGAAATAATAAAAGGAATTACCGATTGGGGAAAACTAAAAACAACTTTTCATCACTTTATAGAAAAATATGGAACTGCCTTTATTGAAACCGACATGAGGGCAATGTATAACCCTACACGAATGAAAGTGATTGAAAAAGCAACAAAAAAATTAACCGATAAAATAAAATCCTGTTGCCCACAATGCAACACACCTGGTTTTGGAGTCACGGATAGGAAGGAAGGACTGCCTTGTAGCTTATGCGGATTTAAAACCCGCTCAACATTAAGTTACATCCATACCTGTCAAAAATGTACCTATACAAAAGAAAAAATGTATCCCAATAAAATTACTGAAGAAGACGCGATGTATTGCGATAGGTGCAATCCGTAGTTTTTTTGGATATGAGAATAATTAAAATTTAATACCACAAGGGTAGAGTAACTAAAAGCGAAATCAAAATTTCTGAAGCGATAAATTATATGCAGTTTACAAAAATTGATAGGCGATAAATTCCTAAATTCTTTGAATAGAGGTTTACAACCCTCGAACAATCCTTTGTTTCTTTTGTTAACAGCTTAAATTATTTTATACCTGAAAATGAAAAAAATAGCTTTTATATTATTGTTACTTTTTGCTGCCGTTCAGCTCATTCCTGCTATAAATTCATTTTCAGGCCAGAAAGAGTCCTGTGCTTTTTTTGCCGATGACAAAAAAAGCAGTGAAAAAGGAAAAGAAGAAAATAAAAAAGAAGTCGAAAAATATCTAGCCTCGTTTACTGTGGTAAAATCAAATCAATCCCCTTTGATTAATATTGATGGAGAAGCTCATAATGCACTTCAGCACCCTTACCTGGAATACCTGACTCCGCCTCCCGACCTATGTTGATTAACAGTTGCTTTTGAGGCAACATCGCTCCACACATTATTAATCAATAGTAATTTTTACATTAATGGAAAAATCAATCAGCCCTGTCGCCAGGATATTTAAACTTGTGCGCCTGGAAAAAAATGAAATTACAGCCATCTACTTTTATGCAATAATGGCCGGCCTTATTCAACTTTCGCTGCCTTTGGGTGTACAATCAATTATCAGTTTTGTATTGGGTGGCTCCATGTCTGCTTCACTAATTGTATTAATTATCCTGGTAGTGCTGGGTGTACTGGCTACGGGGTTAATGTATATCAACCAAATGAAGCTCATTGAAAAAGTTCAGCAGAAAATATTTGTGCGTTATTCAATTGATTTTGCTGATCATATTCCTAAAATTGATTTGCAAAAAGCAGATGCATTTTATTTACCGGAACTGGTAAACCGTTTTTTCGAAATACCATCCTTGCAAAAGGGGCTTTCAAAACTGCTGTTGGATATTCCTGCGGCTACTATTCAAATACTATTTGGATTAACACTACTGTCATTTTACCATCCATCATTTATACTTTTTGGTGTTTTGCTGATATTGGTATTAACAGCAATACTCTACTATAGCGGGGCAAAGGGTTTGCGCACAAGTCTTGCGGAGAGTGCACATAAGTACGCAGTGGCAGCCTGGCTGGAAGAGTTGGCCCGGGTAGTAAAATCATTCAAACTTTCGAAGGGAAGTTCGCTTAATTTAAGAAAGACAGATTTAAAAACAGTGGAATATTTGTCGGCCCGCCGGGAACATTTTTCTGTTTTACTTTTTCAATACCGGATACTTGTGGTATTGAAAACTACTATTACAGCAGCTATGCTGGTAGTGGGTTCAGTCTTATTAGTTAATCAGCAACTAAACATCGGGCAGTTCATAGCAGCAGAGATTGTAATACTGATCGTGATCAGCGCTGTGGAAAAAATAATCGGCACATTAGATAGCGTGTATGATATATTGACATCGGTGGAAAAAATTGGAAAACTTACTGATAAGACCGTTGAGAAACACGGCACGCAGTTATTATCAGAAGAATTACGCGGCGTGTCAGTAGAACTAAAAGATGTAGAATTTAAATTCCCCAATACCGGTAATATTATCAACCGGGTAAGTTTTAAAATCAATCCCGGCGAAACAGTTTGTATTTGCGGAGAGGAAGGCAGCGGAAAATCTACTTTGCTGCGGCTATTAAGTGGCATTTATGCAGACTTTTCGGGGTCTGTATTAATTGACGATATACCTGTGCTGAATTTTAACCTTGATTCCTTAAGATCCAAAACAGGTATTTATATGAGTCAGCAGGATATTTTTCAGGGAACATTGATGGAAAATATTTTAATGGGTAATTCCATTGATGACATGGCAACCATTACAACTCTAGCCGGAAAAATTGGCCTTGCTCCGTTTATCTCCACACTCAAAAATGGATTTGATACTGAACTTGATCCGGTGGGCAATCGCTTACCCGGCACTGTGATCCATAAAATACTTTTACTAAGGGCAATTATCAGGCAACCAAGGTTGATCCTGTTGGAAGAACCCTGGCTGGGTTTCCCCGAAAGTATAAAAAGGAGTGTGCAGGATACTATTCTTGATACTACAACAAAAAGTACAGTGATAGTTATCAGCAATGATGAAGAATTCGCAAAAAAATGTGACAGGGTGATTTACTTATCGGGCGAGGGAAAAAAAATACTTTAAAAAAATAAAATGGTTTTTGATGAACAATAACAATTATGTAGTGAAAGCTTACCAGCATATCTATCGGTATAATACCAAATCCCGTGTTAAGTATTGGTTCTTTGGGCTGATTATTTTTAATCTTTTGCTGCTATTTCTTCCATGGACACAGAACATCCGTTCACGGGGAAATGTTACAACCATAAAGCAGGAGCAACGTCCTCAACAAATAAATACAGTTATACCTGGTAAAGTGGTAAAGTGGTTCGTAAAAGAAGGTGATTTCGTAAATAAAGGCGATACTATATTGCAATTATCAGAAATAAAAGATGATTATTTAGATCCTAACCTGATAAACCGGACGCACGACCAGTTGACTGCAAAAAAACAATCAGTAATTTATTATCGAAGCAAAGCCGGCGCTGCTGATACACAAATGGCGGCCCTGCAAAACGAACGGGATTTAAAACTGGAGCAGACAAAAAATAAAATACGCCAACAGGAACGTAAGATTGAAAGCGACAACCTGGATTACCAGGCTTTTCAAAATGAATTAAGTGTTGCAAAGCGCCAGATAAATGCCGGTCAGGCAATGCTCGACTCCGGTGTTATATCACTTATCGATTTTGAAAAAAGAAAGGTAGATTTTCAAAATACGCAGGCGAAAAAAATAAGTGCTGAAAATAAACTGGCTAATGCCCGACAGGAATTAACTATTCTGAATATCGAACTCAACTCCATAGGCCAGGGGTACGCCGAAAAAATGTCGAAAGTAAACGGCGACCGTTTTCAATCAATGAGCGAAGTGGCAGGCGGGGAAGGCGATATTGCCAAACTGCAAAACCAGTATAGCAACTATACTATCCGCAGCGGTTTATATTTTATAACAGCCCCTCAAAGCGGACAAATCACCAAGGCAAAGAAAGCAGGTATTGGAGAAATATTAAAAGATGCTGAAATGATCGTGGAAATTGTACCTGATAAAATAGAATATGCGGTAGAAATATTTGTCCGGGCAGTTGATTTGCCGCTAATAGAGGCCGGGCAAAAAGTTCGTTTCTTGTTTGATGGCTTTCCTGCTATTGTATTCAGCGGCTGGCCCAATGCATCATACGGCACTTATGGCGGAAAAATATTTGCCGTAGAAAATTCGGTTAGCCCTAATGGTATGTTCCGGGTACTTGTAGCTGAAGACCCCGGGTCCAGGCCCTGGCCCAGGCAATTGCGGATAGGTTCGGGCGCAAAGGGCATGGCCCTGCTGAAAGATGTACCTGTGTGGTACGAACTGTGGCGGAACATAAACGGGTTCCCGCCGGATTACTATAAGCCAGAAATGGAAAAAACAATAAAAAAATGAAACAACTATTATACTTATTACTGCTGATAATGTGTCCACTTTTATCGGTGAATGCACAAGACACAACAAAGACTTTTTCGCAAAAGGAATTATTTTCTATTGTACTGAAATATCATCCGGTAGCAAAGCAGGCTGACATTGATATTGAAAAAGCAAAGGCTAATGTATTAACAGCTCGCGGCGGTTTTGATCCACAGGCAACTACCAGTATTGCACAAAAGACATTTGACGGAACAGAATATTACAATCACGCCCAGCCCGAACTACGCATACCCACCTGGTATGGAATCGAACTGGTAGCCGGCGCCGAATACCTGAATGGTAACCGTACCAACAGGGAAGAAACATTGGGGCAAACCAGTTATGCAGGCGTAGTGATACCCCTTGCAAAGAACCTGCTGATGGACAAAAGACGAGCCGCATTGCAAACAGCGAAAGTATTCCGCAATTTATCTGAGACTGAAAAAAGAAGTACCCTTAACAATTTATTGTCAGAAGCAATGAAGACTTACTGGAATTGGGCTTTGCAATACCAGCAATACATAATAATAAGTAATGCGATGGTGGTTAATGAAAAAAGATTTGAATTGATAAAAATATCATTTCGGCAGGGTGATAAACCGGCATTGGATACAACAGAAGCACTTACTCAGCTACAAAGTTTTCAATACCAGAAGCAGGCGGCGCTCTTGCAATTACAAAATGCAGCGTTGGAACTTTCAGTATTTCTATGGCAACAAGATGCACAAAGCTATAGCCTGCCACCTGGTGTAAAGCCTGCAAATAATTGGGTAACTGAAGATGTCAATACTTTCAGCATACCTGTACTGGACGAACTATTGATACAGGCCAGAATGACTCATCCTGATCTGCAGCAATATGCGTTGAAACTGGATGCATTGGCCATCGAAAAGAGATTAAAATTTAACGAGTTGTTGCCCAAACTTGATTTTAAATACAATCAGCTTGGCAAAGGATATAATTTGCTAAATGCAAAATCGGGTCCGCTATTCAACAATAATTTTCAATATGGAATTGGTTTCGCCATTCCGTTGAGGCTTTCGCAGGGCAGAGGAGAATACCGCAAGGCGAAATTAAAAATTACAGAAGCCAGGCTTGATCAGCAAATGAAAGCAGTGTTGGTGGAAAATAAAATCAAAAGTTATTATAATGAATTGGTTGCCTTGCGTTCGCAGGTGGGTATCCTCGAAAAGGTATATCAAAATTTTGTCACCATTCAGAAAGGAGAGGAATTGAAATTTTTCAACGGGGAGAGTTCTCTATTTATGGTAAACAGCAGAGAAAATAAAGCATTAGATGGTTTGCAAAAATTAGTGAAAGGGAAAAGTGATTATTATAAAACATTTAATTCTCTGCTATGGTCTGCCGGTTTATTATTTTAAAGGATTTATAATGGAAGATATCTCCGCGGGGTTTTCTTAAACCAAATTTCGAATTTTTTTTTTTTTGAAATGATTATGGTAAAAGTGTTAGCAGTAGATAAAGTACAATGGATTGTACAACATCAACTTGTTTCGGGCAAAGATGAATTTAAAATACTTGCCCATTATATAGATAAATTATGATCGTGGGAGATCGGGTGGGGGCGCCAGGAACAGGGACGCAAAATAAAAAGTCCCCCTAAATAAAAATAAAAAGCAGCTCTTTAAACCGGGTCAGTATTTAACCGAAAGTCAGCATCATCAATGCAACTACTAATAAAAGTCGCGAATATAATTTAACAGCCTGTCGGTTGGAGTTTCAAATTTTTATTGCAGCGTTTTAATAAAAAAAAAGGTTTTAAAATTCGTAGTGATTATTAATTTTTCTCTCCTTCTTAACCAGTCTCCACCGCATATTCCTTAATCAATATTATTACGTAGGATCATATGCCGGAGCCTTTTTTTAAATATTCGGGAGATCGAAAAGTTATCAATCCTTAAACGAAATTTATTTATGGACATCCGTAATAAAGCACTGGAAACATTTGTTGACCGGGGCTGAAATGTAAATAATTATTATAGAAAGTTTTCAATGGCTTGTACAACATCAGCCTATTTCGCGAGAAGATGAATTTAAAATCCTTTCGCATTATATTGATAAATTATGATCTTGGAATGTGGGGGTAGGGACACCCGACGGGAAGAAGGCAATGCATAAATGGAGATGCTGCCTTCAGTAATTCTATTTTATCTTTAAAGAATCAAGTATTTCGTCAGCAGTCTTTTCCCAAGTCTTTTGAAGTGCCTCAATACAGTTAAAAGTAAAAAGCAAAATTTTCCCGTTAACGACCGTGAAGAAATAAAAATTAAAAATATTTTGGTCGCTTGCTTCCGATGAAAATTTGATAAAGCCAATTTTCTTTCCGTCAACAGTCTTAATCCCGTCACTCAAAATTTTTATGTCTGTCCTGTTTTTTTTCAAATTACTAATACGAAAATCTTTATATGCTGCTATTTGGTTTTCTGCTGCCGGTTGTTGAGTTAAGTCCACCAAAAGGTTTATTTCGCCATTTTCATCTGTGAGAACAAGCTCAGGTCTTGGTAAGGTGTGATATTTTAAAGTCCACATTTCGTCCGACATTTTTGATAACTCCTTTGGTGCAAGAATTTCAACTTTGTTATCAAGCAAAGAGATTTTCTTGTCAAGTTTGATTTGTCCGAAAGTAAAAATCGGTAAAAACAATAGAGCGATAAATTTCATATTTGATTGTTTAATTTTTGAAGTGTCCTGTCTTACCCCAAATAGGTTTACAAT
This sequence comes from Chitinophagales bacterium, assembly GCA_038251675.1. Classification (GTDB taxonomy): domain Bacteria; phylum Bacteroidota; class Bacteroidia; order Chitinophagales; family Chitinophagaceae; genus Ginsengibacter. The sequence goes on from JBBSBD010000052.1 coordinate 10,718, forward strand.
TTTTTGTGACTGAATATAGGTTCAATTTATTCTATTTTAGCCTGAATATTGATAAGCTTTTAAGAAAATATTTTCCCTTTCTGGTCGCTGCTCCTACCGCACATTCCTTAATCAATATTTATCACCTTAGCATCATATGCGACCCTGGGTGCTTCGCAAAAATTTCGCTACTATCGAAATTTTGATTAATATTAAATACCAATTGACCCGGCTGTTTTTCTTCGACACCTGTGCTAATACGTCCACTTAATCAAACATTTTTTAAGACATCATCATGAAAAGAATAATTCTTGTACTGCTCTGTTCGTTTCAGTTTGTACATAATTTTTCGCAGGGCATCACATTGTTATATACAGGCGCTGGGACATCTTATAGTGATCCTGTTAACTGGATTCAGATTGATGTTCTCCCCGGGCAAACGCCCGCCCAAAGGCCGCCAACATCCATCGACGACGTCGTGTTCAACAAGGCGATGTCCGGGATTTCCTCAATCTATTTTGTTACAAACTCGGCCGATACCTTTGGCATTGGCGGAGGCTCTTCGTCATTTTGTCGCCGAATGTACGTTTATGGACTGGATATAGAATTCCGGGAAATTGGCCCCGATCTGAATGGGGCGGACGTGCGTGTTCATACTTTAACAGGAGGCGGTCTTGTACTTGATTCAGGTTCAATTCTTCATGCAGGGCAATGTCATTTGTATGGAGAAAATCCTGCTGTAATTGCTTTGGAGGTACGTGATAGTAAATTCGGACAGGAGACCCAGCATAACAGGGTAAATGCTGAACTATTTTTAGAAGATGGAGGGAATGCCCTTTTTAAAAGAAGTTCCTTCGCCGGCTTTTATTTCGGAAGTGCTGACCGGTATGACGGCACCTATGCTACCGGTGGAGGTTTGTATGCTGACAGCAGTACTTTCAATGCGGGTCACTTTATTTTGGGCGATAATTCTATTGACAACTTTTTAAACAGCAGTGTTATCCCCGTTTTTATTAATTCTGGTGGCGTAAAGTTTTTAATAGGTAAAAATTCAAGGTTCGTTTCTGAAAATGATACCATTTATGTTGGTTATGGCACCCTAGATTTCACCACATCAGGATCCGTCTTTAATGGAAATATTCAAGGGTGGTACTTTAATTTCAGCCAGGAGGATTCCGCTCATGCGCTACCCAACATTATCAACGGTGATGTGATCATCACTGAGGATCCGGGTGCCGGCATCAGTGGGGAGTTAAAAATTTCAGGAAACCTTGCAGGTTATTTCCCAGCCAATGCATATCCGGATACACCAAACGTCAAGGTAAACGGGGTGCCGGCATTTCCCATCGCCGGGATTCGCAATTTCGGCAGTACTCTTATCATCAGTAATTGCGTGCAAGACTTTTGTCATTACAGTTTGGAATTTTTTGGAAATACCAACAGCAATATTTCCTGGAGCGTTGGTTTTCCTGTAGATACACTCGTGATAAATAAAACCGGATGTGCAAAGGTTACCTGCACGAATTCTCTATATGTCGCCGGAGCAACGCTAATTGAAAGCGGCCAGCTCGTACTTGCGCCCAACAACGGCGTACCTTATAAATTCGCTTGCGCAGGCAACTTAGATATTGCACAGGGAGGAGGGCTTTTTCTTAAAAAAGATGATTATGGCAATATAGCTAACATAGCAGTTGCAGGTGCAATCACTGATCACAATGCGATGCAGGATTCAATCTGTACCGGTTTCAGCAATCCTTATAATGGTATTGTTGATAATTATCCGCAGGTGCTGCCGGTTACACTTACTGTTTTCTCTGGCAAATACCAGGACAAGGCAGTTGCGCTTCAGTGGAGAACTGAATATGAATTCAACACGAAATATTTTACCATAGAAAAAAGTTATGATCTGCTCACTTTCATTCCATTGACAACGCTTTCTGCCGGAGGCAATTCACAACAAGCAAGGACTTATAGCTATTTAGACAAGGAATTTTTAAAAGATCTGAATTACTACCGGCTTAAGGTTGTGGATGTGGACGGTAAATTTACATACAGTAAAACCATTTCGGTTATACGGTCAGGCAATTTTAATATTTCACTATTCCCGAACCCGGTAAAAGATAAATTACTGGTCCGCATACACGATCTTCCTGGTCGGATCTTTGCCAGGATTGTTGACGGAAATGGTGCTATTGTAAAAGAAGTAACGTTCCAGGGATGGACCCGGGAACTGGCGATTAACACGATGGGTTTGCCGTCAGGCGTTTACTCGCTAGTTATAAGTTCTGATACTTTAAATAAAACACTTCGGTTTGTAAAGGAATAGGCGTTGGTATTTTCATCAGGCTTCCGGATTCTTTCGGTATCTGAGTGCTTATTTCTACGAAATATTTTCGAACTGTTTAAGAGCGTAGAGCCAGCTCCAAATTTGATTATATTTGAAATGCAATTAAAGTTTCCGGACGAACCGAAGTAGTTACCATATGGTTACAATCAAGTTTTTTATGCTATTGTACTTGGTTAATTCTTTTGGGATTTATTGATTCTTGCAGACAGAAAAAATCCTTTCCCATTATGTTGATAAATTATGGTTGTGTAATACCAGATCGGGATACCTGGCGGAAAGAATCTTTCTCAGGGTCTAATGATAAATTCCCATTGCCAGTTTGAGGACAGGTACTTTATAGAACAGGAATATTTTTTAATGGGCGGGTATTTATTTTCGCAACAAGGGTAAAAATCCAAAACAATTCCCGCCGAAACCTGTTGATTACCATTATAAAATTTCTGGCAAAGTTTTAAGAAGGTTTGCAAATGTAAAAACGTGATTTAAACATTTTACGTTTGGACTCAGTGCTACATTGGAACTAAGCTGCTTCACCTCAACGAGGCCAGGTATCACCGGGATATTATTTCATAATGGTAAGTAAATATTTCAAATTTTAAACGCAAGTAAAAAAATGATTAATGGAACAATGATGCAGTTCTTTCATTGGTACAATGAAGACAATGGTACACTATGGGATGACGTTGCTGGCCAGGCGGAGAAACTTTCATCATTAGGCATAAATGCTGTGTGGTTGCCACCGGCTTATAAGGCTTCTTCCGGTGGCGTGTCTACCGGTTACGATGTTTATGACCTTTACGACCTTGGTGAGTTTGATCAAAAAAACTCGGTTAGAACAAAGTATGGGACGAAAGAGCAGTACATCAGGGCGATTGAAACCTTACATGATCGAGGCATAATGGTATTTGCCGATATAGTGCTCAACCATAAAGCTGGCGCTGATGAAACCGAGCGTGTAAAAGTAATGCGCGTGGATCCGGAAGACAGAACAAAATTCGTAAGTGAACCTTTCGATATCGATGCATTTACAAAATTTACGTTTCCGGGAAGACAGGGAAAGTATTCCGATTTTGTATGGGACTTCATGTGTTTTTCCGGCGTTGACTATGCTGCCGATTTGCAGGAGTCTTCCATATTCAGCATAATGAACGATTATGGAGATGGCTGGGACGAAGTCATTGACAACGAAAAAGGTAATTTCGATTACCTCATGTATGACGATATAGAATTCAGAAATACTGCCGTAAGAGAAGAATTGAAAAAATGGGGAGAATGGTATTTGAACGAAGTTCACTTTGACGGCGTAAGGCTCGATGCCGTAAAACATATCTCGCCAAAATTCTATAGCGAGTGGCTGTACCATATTAGAAATATCAAACCCGATCTGTTTGCAGTAGGCGAGTACTGGGCACCGGGCAAGCTACCATTACTCTTAAAATATATAGAGGCGACGGAAGGCAAAATGTCATTGTTTGATTCTTCGCTTCATCATAATTTTCATGCGGCTTCCCTGGCGGGCAATAGTTACAATCTTGCGGGTATCTTCGATGATACGGTGGTGTCCGTAAAACCGTTGCTGGCCGTTACCGTTGTGGATAACCACGATACCCAGCCTTTGCAATCACTGGAAGCGCCCGTAGAAAAATGGTTTAAGCCTTTGGCGTATGCGCTTATATTATTAAGAGAGGGCGGCTATCCTTCTGTTTTTTATCCGGATATGTATGGCGCTCATTACACAGGTAAAGGTAAGGACGGCTCGGACCAGGAGATTTTCCTGGACGTATGTGAAAACCTCGATAAGCTTCTTTTAGCAAGGAAAAATTATGCATTCGGGTTGCAGAGAGATTATTTTGATCATCCCAATTGTGTTGGCTGGACACGCGAAGGAACTGATGAAAACGAAAATTCAGGCTGTGCAGTACTCTTATCCAATGGCGATGAAGGATTCAAGAATATGGAGATCGGCAGTAAATTCGCGGGAAGAGTATTTAAAGATTTTCTTGAAAAGCATCCGGCCGGGGTAACTATAAATAAGGACGGCTTGGGAGAATTTTATGTTACTCCCGGTTCAGTAAGTGTATGGATCTGTCAATAGCAATATAGATTTATGAATTTAATAGAACAGCTTATTACCTAAACTTGCGTAAAAGTTACTTCCGAAAATTTTTAAAAGATAGCTCTCTAAAAGGGTATAGATTGTGAAGCACATTAACTTGTTTCACGCAGTTCTTTTAACGTACGATAGAGTCAAGATACTTTATCTCATAAAGCATTTCAGTTTGGATAGCATTAGATTTATACTTAGCTGCCTTCCAGTCTTTCGAGGTGCTTTGTAGGTGCTTTATTATTTCGTTATCAAATCCATAAGTAATGCCCTTAACTACTTGTATGTTTTCAATTTTTCCGGTTTCAGTAACTATGAATGTTAATAAAAAGCGATTTGCTTTTTTAATATTATAACCTTCGGTATTCTTTTGAAGCAGTTCGCTTAAGGATTTTCCTTTTAGATATCGCGGCGTTATAAAATTATTGGCTTTATACAATGGCTTCCCATTATAAACGCCTATTGAATCCAAATACTGCTCTTGATTACTTAAGTACTCTTCAGCTAAAAAACTAAATTTTCTAAATCCATCTAACTTAATAACCAAAGAACTGTCAGTTAATTCTTCAATGTGATAAGTATCAAAACCAATTGTGAGATTATCTTTATTAGCTGACCACTCCAGTTGGAAATCATCCCATCCGGGATAAAAGCTAATGTAGAGTTTTGACTTATCAAAAGTGTAACGGGTGTATAAGGTATCAGGACCTATTTCGGTTTGCGACAAATTTTCTGTCGAAATTTTGACCCACGACTTTTGAATCTTCTTTGCGTTCTGTGAAAAGGCCATAAGCGAAAAGCCAAAAAATGCTACAAAAAAAATGATGTGTTTCATAATACTTTCGCTTGCGATAGGGGTGGCTGCTGTGCTGGAATTTCATATTCTTCAGCGCGAACATTAGCCCAATTGAAAAGCTATTGATGAAGATATGTACAAAAAGATGATTAATGAAAGTCTCCCTTTTTGCCCGGTGTCCCATCACACATTCCTTAATCGATATTATTACCTTAGGATCTATACGCCGGAGCCTTTTAAATATACGGGAGATCGAAAAAGTCCTCAATCTTTAAACGAAGTTTATTCCCAGACATCGATAATAGAGAACTGGAAACATTTGTTGACCGGGGATGAAATAAAAATGTACTTTCTCATCGGGGTTTCACGGAAAGAGTATTATGGCCGCGAGATTACGCTGTGAAAACCCCGATGGGAAGAAACCTTATAGTTTGTAAAGTCTTGAATTAAAAGTTTGTCAGCCTGAGCCCAGCTTGCCCTGACGCCAGGAAGGGTCGAAGGCGGGTTAGGCCTTACGCGCCGCCGATGTTTCAGTCAACAAAAGAATTTGTTTTAGTTTTGATCTTTATTTATCCCGCAAATTAATGCTGACGTCACCCACACAATATTTATTTTAACCCAACCCTGTATGAACGAAAAAATAGCTCCGCTTCCGGCATTGATAACCATATTTGGAGGTAAGGGAGACCTCACCAGGCGCAAACTGGTGCCCGCCCTGTATAATTTATTTATCGGTCAACACCTGCCTGAAATATTCGCCATTTATTGCATTGATTATTTAGCAAGTGATGAAAATATTTTTAAAGGGGAGCTGCTGGCCGGCATCAATGAGTTCAGCCGCAATGGCACTGCGCAACAAAAACAATGGGAGGAGTTTTCATCGAAGGTTTTTTATATCCAGGGAGATTTTCAGAAAGCCGAAACTTTTAAAAACCTGGCAGAAAGAGCGAACAACTTTGATAAACTGAACAAACAGAAAGGCACCCGGTTATTTTATTTTGCCACCGCACCGCGTTTTATTGAAATAATTTCCGAAGGATTGTACAAAAATAAGATCTGCAACCTAGTAACGCTACATCGTATTGTAATAGAGAAACCCTTCGGTACTGATCTTGCTTCTTCAAGAAAATTAAATCTTTTTTTAAGCAAACGATTTGCTGAAAAGCAGGTGTACCGCATAGATCATTATTTGGGTAAAGAAGCCGTACAAAATATAATGGCATTTCGTTTTGCCAACTATGTTTTTGAACCATTGTGGAATAATAAGTTTATTGACCACATACAAATTAGTGTAGCGGAAGAAGTAGGCGTAGGCACCCGGGGCGGCTATTACGATAGCAGCGGGGCTTTGAGGGATATGATACAAAATCACCTGTTGCAATTGATGTGCATTGTAGCTATGGAATGCCCTGCAACCTATAAATCAGAAGTGATACGTGATGCTAAAGTGAACGTGCTGAAACGGATAAGGCGCTATTCCGGCAGCGAAGTATTTAAAAATGTAATTCGGGGTCAATATACTGTGGGCACTGTCGATAATGAACCAAGAAAGGGTTACAGGCAGGAAGCGCAGGTAGCGCCAAAATCATCCACCGAAACTTTTGTAGCAGCCAAATTTTTTGTAGACAATAAACGCTGGCAGGGTGTGCCATTTTTTTTAACGACTGCTAAGTCTTTGCCCCGGCAGTCATCTGTTATTGCAGTGCAGTTTAAGGATTCCCCGAACAGGATATTTAAAGATGATATTGAATCAAACCGGTTAGTGATAAGCATACAGCCGGAACTGGAAATAGGATTGCTTTTTGAAAGTAAAGTGCCCGGACTGGAGATGAAGCTGAAGTCTGTCAATATGGATTTTTCGTACCAGCAGGCTTATACAGAAAGTGTGCCCGAAGCTTATGAGGCATTGTTGCTGGATGTATTGGAGGGCGACCCTACGTTGTTCATGCGTGCCGACCAGGTGGAAAATGCGTGGAAAGTGGTGATGCCCGTTTTAGATGCATGGAAAAAATATCCGCTGAAACAATTGCATTTTTATAAAGCCGGTACCTGGGGACCCAAAGAAGCGCTTCGTTTAATAAAGCCTTATACCGACGAATTGTTTCAGTTGCCGCTAAGTGAAAGTGCAACTAACGTGGGCTCGTGAACGCTTTTAAATAATTACTTTTCTTAGAAGGGTTTTACGGGCAGAATATGATAGCCGGGATTATACTGTGAATGCCCTGATGGGAAGAATAGAAGAGAATGGCAGAAAACCACTATGCTATGCGTAGGTTAGTCGTCACTTCTGAAAAACCAGGGGTCTCACTTTTTATTTACCCAGCCTTTGGTTTTGTTTTTTCAAGTTCTCCGTAATTTATACTGTATAACTTGTTTTTCTTATAATATAGCTTGTTAGGACAAGGCATGTAGTTTTGTCCGCCTGACGAAAGCCCTCTTCCTGATAATTGCTCTTGCGTCAGTCGTTCAGGAATTGTGTCAGTTGATAAAACCAATGTGTCACCACCAACGTCGTTTCTGTTTCTGTAGGTTATTGTGTCATATATTGGAATAATATGAAAATAAATGGTATCATTTTTCAATATCCAGATTCCTTTCGTCCAGCTTGCAGAGAGGTCAAAACGCCAGGTGTATTCAAAAGTATTGTCATTATTAATTTGAATACGATTGCCAAAGTGATTACGATAGCTTCCTACAGCTTTATTTTGAGAAAATAAGCCAAATGGAAGTAATAATAGAAAGGTTATCTTGAAAATTTTCCTAGTTTAATCTTCCCAACTTGCGTATTTGCTCTAATGTACGCTGGTTATTTCTTGAAAACAATATCACTTATCGCCCGTCTGTTAACTTACTTTTCTCAGCGGAGTTTTCATTTCCTTTCTTACATAAGGTAACAATAAACAGGAACCCGGGAAATAAAACCCCGATGCCGGAGGTTCCTCAAACTAAAAAGAAGCCATCTTCTTGTATAGGCATTATGTCTGTGAAATTTAAACACACCGATGTTTACTCCCTGTATTTCTTATGAACCTGGCGGCATGTTTTCTTCATAAAATAATTAGGGTAATAAATGGAAAGGCGTTCAGGCATTAAAACGTTGTTCTGGTTCGAAAGCCTTTTAATTATAATCACTATCGGTTAAATAAAAGTTTGAATTTAAGAGTTCGTAAAGCCTTGAATTAAAAGTTTGTCAGCCTGAGCTTGTCGAAGGCGGGTTAGGCTTTAGCGAGCCACGTATTATAGAGAGCACCGCCTTCGACAAGCTCAGGCTGACAGCAAAATAACAAGTTGACGGCAAAATAATTTGATGGTAGATGCATTAGTAAGTTTTGTGAACTCATACATAATCCTTCTAATTTTTATTTTGTCATCGGGTTTCACCGAAAGAGTATTGTGGCCGGGAGATTATGTTGTAAAAACCCCGATGGGAAGGGAAAGGTGCAACCTCACTGCTGCATCCCGCAAAGTACAGGGCCTTTACTCTCAGCTTTAAGGTTTATAAGTGACCGCCCCCGGCGTCGTTGCAAAATAATTTTTAATGTACCTCCTGATGAATATCAGTAACCGGGCTGAATTTTATCATCTTTCCGCTTAGGCGATTATCATACTTTACCGGTGCTTAATTACCTGTCGATTGCTTCCCGCAAACTCACCGTCAAAAACCAATAGTATGGATACAAATGCGATTGATATTACCAGCCCGGTTGATCTTACCCTTCATGCAGAGGGCACGGGCCCTACAAGATTTCAACGGCCCATATATGTAGATTTTATGCCACCGTGTAACAGTGCCTGCCCCGCCGGTGAAAATATACAGGCATGGATGGACCATGCACAGGCGGGTAATTATTTCGAAGCTTTTAAAGTGCTCGTGGAAGACAATCCTTTTCCGGCCATCATGGGACGTGTATGTGTGAAACCTTGTGAAACGGGATGTAACCGCAATCATATAGATACTACGGTAAACATTCATGCGGTCGAGCGGTTTATAGGCGATGAGGCGATTCGTAATAAATGGCAGATACAGTTTATAAAAGAGCCAACGGGCAAGCGGGTGCTGGTAATTGGCGCCGGACCTTCGGGGTTGTCGGCAGCCTATCATTTGCTGCGACTGGGCCATGCCGTTACCCTATGCGATGCAGGCAGCGATGCGGGCGGCCTTCTGCGTACCGGTGTGCCGGAGTACCGTTTGCCAAAGAACATACTCGATGCGGAGATTAACCGCATTGTGAGGCTGGGTGTAAACATGAAAATGAATTATGAAGTGAAAGATGTATTGACTGAAAAGAAACAAGGCGCTTTTGGCGCGGTCTATCTTGCAATCGGTGCACAGAAAATACGCAGGCAGGAATTTGAGTCTGATAATTCAATTTATATCACCGATGCATTTTCTTTTTTCAGGGAAATGAAATTGTACACTTCTCCATTCGCCTATAAGAAAGTAGTGGTGTATGGTGGTGGCAAGTTGGCCTTATACATTGCCCGGATTGTAAAAAGACTCAATTCTGAAGTGTCGGTTTATTTTTCCGGGGATAGGAACACCATGTCTGCTTACGATTATGAAACGGAAGATGCGCTGGGAGAAGGCGTGGAATTGAATTTGCTTCGCAGCATCAGCATGATCGAAGATCATAAAGTGGTTTTCAGGAAGATGAAGGTGGAAAAAGGAAAGGCAGTCGGCCTGTCCGAATTTGAATCAGCAGAGGCGGATATAGTGATCATGGCAGATCAGCAGGAAGCAGGTTCCGCTTTCCTGAGTTCTGTGGAAGGTATTGTGTTGAACGAAGATGGCACGGTAAAGATTGATGCGCAGAGAATGACCGGGCATGAGGGAATCTTTGCCGGGGGCGACATGTTGACGGGAGAAAACAGGAGTGCTACCATTGCCATTGGGCAGGGTAAAAAAGCCGCCAAATTTATTGATGCCTATTTAAGAGAGGAACCTCTTATAAAACAACCAAAGCATCCTACAGCCGGATACCGCAAACTTCACATGTGGTACAAAACTGATGCGCCGCAAAAGCAACAGGATAAGCTTGAGCCTGCCGTTGCTATACAAAGTTTTGATGAGGTGAAAGCTGGTTTGTCTGAACCACAGGCAAGGTTTGAAGCGCAAAGATGTCTTAGCTGTGGCAATTGTTTCGAGTGCGACGGCTGCTTTGGCGCATGCCCTGAAGATGCGATCATAAAACTGGGTAAGGGTAATCGTTATAAATTTAATTATGATGCATGCACAGGTTGTGCGGTGTGTTATGAACAATGCCCCTGCCATGCAATAGAGATGATAAAGGAACCCGTTACTACAGTTATTTAACTTGGTTAATTTATTTAAAATGGATACAACAATAAAATTATCATCAAAGCCAGGCCACAACGGTAAGCCAAATGCTGATGAAAAAATGCAAGCCATGACAGATAACGAAAATACAATAGCTACAATAGATGGAAATGAAGCAGCAGCTTATGTGGCCTATCGGGTGAATGAAGTGTGCGCCATCTATCCCATTACGCCATCGTCCACGATGGCTGAGCTGGCAGATGAATGGGCGAGCAAAGGGCTTAAAAATATTTGGGGCAACATACCTGACGTAATGGAAATGCAAAGTGAAGGTGGTGCGGCGGGCACTGTGCACGGAGCATTGCAGACCGGCTCTCTCACTACTACTTTCACCGCTTCCCAAGGGCTTATGCTTATGTTGCCCAATATGTATAAGATTGCCGGAGAGCTTACTCCTTGCGTGTTTCATGTGGCTGCCCGCTCTTTAGCTGCGCAGGCACTTTCCATTTTTGGCGACCACCAGGATGTGATGGCAGCAAGAACAACAGGGTTTGCATTGTTAAGTTCCGCAAGCGTGCAGGAAGCGCATGACTTCGCGTTGATAGCACAAGTGGCAACTTTGAAATCAAGAATTCCCATAGTACATTTTTTTGATGGCTTTCGCACATCGCATGAAGTGAACAAGTTGACGCTACTGAATGATGACCAGATAAGATCGATGGTACCTGATGAGTTTGTGATTGCGCATCGAAAGAGGGCCTTGAATCCTGAACATCCTTTCATACGCGGTACGGCGCAAAACCCTGATGTATATTTCCAGGCGAGGGAAACGGTGAATTCTTTTTATAATAATATGCCCCGCATTGTGGAAGAAGTAATGAATGATTTTGAAAAAATGACCGGTAGAAAATATGAGCTTTTTCAATATACAGGTGCTGAGGATGCAGAGAAGCTGATCATCATCATGGGTTCCGGGGGCGAAACCGTTGCTGAGACTGTAATGGCTTTGAATGAAGCAGGAGCAAAAACAGGAGTGATACAGGCTCGCCTCTACCGCCCTTTTTCAATGGAGCATTTGATAAAAGCAATACCTGCTTCTGTGAAGTCAATTGCCGTGCTGGACCGCACTAAAGAGTCCGGGGCTTCAGGAGAACCGATGTACCAGGATGTTTTGGCTTCGTTGGTGGATGCAATGCAACAAGGTAAACTGAAAAAGCTGCCCAATATAACCGGTGGGCGCTTCGGCCTTTCTTCAAAAGAGTTTACACCCGCCATGGTGAAGGGTGTGTTTGATGAACTATCAAAAGAACATCCTAAAAATAGTTTCACAATTGGGATTAATGATGACGTTACATTCACGAGCCTCGATTATGATCCATCATTTACGTTAGATGAATCAGAATGGCGCCAGGGATTATTCTTTGGATTGGGTGCAGATGGAACAGTAGGCGCTAATAAAAATACGATTAAGATAATAGGAGAGAACACTGACTTGTATGCACAGGGCTATTTTGTGTATGATTCAAAGAAGTCGGGTGCAAGAACGGTGTCGCATTTAAGGTTTGGCCCAAAGCCAATACGGGCACCTTACCTGATCAGCAAAGCTGATTTCATTGCCTGCCATCAGTTCAACTTTTTAGAGAAAGTGCAGATGCTGGAATTCGCAAAAGAAGGAGCTACTTTTTTAATAAACAGCCCATACAATAAAGATGAAGTGTGGGATAAACTTACAGGGCAGATACAGAAAAGCATTATCGATAGAAAATTAAAAGTGTATGTGATAGATGCTACCACTGTTGCGAGGGATACCGGCATGAGTGGCCGTGTGAATACGATTATGCAGGCCTGTTACTTTGCTCTGTCGGAGGTATTGCCCCGGGAAGAAGCTATTGAGAAAATAAAGAAGGCCATTGAAAAAACGTATTATAAAAAAGGACAGAAAGTAATTGAGCAAAACTTTAAAGCCGTGGATGCTACATTGGAAAATTTATTTGAAGTAAAGGTGCCAAAGAAAGCTTCTTCAGAAGAGTTGAGTTCACTGACTGTGTCAGAGAATGCTCCTGATTTTGTAAAGCAGGTAACCGCTATGATGATGGCGGGGCATGGCGATAGTTTACCAGTGAGCATGATGCCCGCTGACGGCACTTACCCCAGCGGCACCACGCAATGGGAGAAAAGAAATGTATCAGACCTGGTTGCAGAGTGGAATCCAGGCTTATGTATTCAATGCGGTAACTGTGCTTATGTTTGTCCGCATAGTGTGATCAGGGCGAAATTTTATCACAAAGATTATTTGAAGGACGCACCGGATGGTTTTAAATATGCTCCCATCAACTCAAGGGGTTTCCCTGAAACAGAATACTCTTTGCAGGTGTACCTGGAAGATTGCACCGGTTGTAATTTATGTGTGGAAGTGTGCCCGGCCACTGATCCCGAAGACCGTTCACGAAAAGCAATCAATCTTACTGAGAAAGAACCGATACTAAAAACAGGACAGGAGAATATTGAATTCTTCGAAAATATTACATGGAACGACCGTTCAAAAATTGATTTCTCTACAGTGCATGGCGCGCAATTCCTTGAACCGCTGTTTGAATTTTCCGGAGCCTGTGCAGGGTGTGGTGAAACTCCTTATTTAAAGTTGTTGTCACAGTTATTTGGCGACAGGTTATTGGTGGCCAATGCCACGGGATGCTCATCTATTTATGGAGGCAATCTTCCCACTACACCGTGGGCCATGAATAAAGAAGGCAGGGGGCCAGCATGGTCCAATTCTTTGTTTGAAGATAACGCTGAGTTTGGATTAGGAATGCGACTTACCGCTGACAAACAACTGAGTATTGCAAAGCAATTATTGCTTGAGCTAAAAAATGAGTTTGGGGAATCTATGGTAAAAGAAATCTTACATGCTCCGCAAATTTTAGAATCGGAGCTGGTAACTCAACGCAAAAGGATAGACGAATTAAAAACAAGGCTTGAAGAGATGGATATTTCAGCAGCCAAACACCTGTTGTCATTAGCCGATCAGCTTGTTCGCAGGAGTGTGTGGCTGGTGGGTGGAGATGGCTGGGCTTATGACATAGGTTATGGCGGACTTGACCATGCTTTGGCCAGTGGAAGAAATATTAATGTATTGGTATTGGATACTGAAGTGTATTCAAACACAGGCGGACAATCATCTAAAGCAACACCAACCGCAGCTACAGCAAAATTTGCAGCGGGTGGAAAAGCAGGTGGCAAAAAAGACCTTGCTATGCAGGCGATTTCTTATGGCAACGTGTATGTGGCAAGGGTGGCCTTTGGCGCCAATCCACAACAAACATTGTTAGCGATGCGTGAAGCAGAAGCCTATGATGGGCCATCCTTAGTATTGGCATATAGTCCGTGTATTGCACATGGTTATGATCTCAAGAATGGATTGAGCCAGCAGAATAAAGCGGTGGCAAGCGGGCACTGGCCATTGTTGCGCTATAACCCAATGCTCAGAAAGAAAAATAAGAATCCGTTTGTGTTGGATTCTGCAAGGCCAACGATTGCGTTGAAGGATTATGCATACAATGAATTACGGTATAAGGTCTTGACAGTTACAAATCCTGAATCTGCTGAGGAATTAATGAAGCATGCGCAGGACCTTGTGAACCTGAAGTGGAAAACTTATGAAGAGATGGCGTTGAAAAAAGCGAGCGATTTTGTACCTGTGGCAGGATGATGAGAATGGATTGAAGCTACCACGTTCTATAAGTTAGCAAGCCTATACGGATAATAAATAAACTATAAAATCATGAAAATTGAATCTACCTACATGGGGCTGAAATTAGATTCACCTATTGTAGTATCTGCCTGTCCGTTATCTGAAAAAACTGACAATATCGTAATGATGGAAGATAATGGCGCAGGGGCTGTAGTTATGTTTTCGCTTTTTGAGGAACAGATAAGAAGGGAAGAGACAGGTGTAAAAAACGTATTGTCTGCGACTACTAATTCCTTCGCAGAAGCCCTGGATTATTTCCCCGACCTGGAAGAGTTTAATGTAGGTATTGATGGTTATCTTGAAAATATCCGCAAGGCAAAAGAGCGGGTGAACATTCCTGTTATTGGAAGCCTGAATGGTATTACGAATGAAGGGTGGATTGATTATTCTATATCAATGGAACAGGCAGGCGCTGATGGCATCGAGGTAAATATATTTTTTATCCCGGGAGATGTAAATATGTCTGGTTCGGAAGTGGAACATCGTTATCTAAACATTATTGACAACATCAAGCATTCAGTAAAAATTCCTGTGGCTGTAAAACTGAATCCATATTTCAGTGCTATGGGCAACATGTCCATGCGCATGAAAAATGCGGGTGCAGATGCGCTGGTGTTATTCAATCGTTTTTATCAGCCCGATTTTGACATAAATGAATTGATCATCAAAACTGATTTGCACTATAGTGAATCGAACGAGATAAGGCTGCCGCTGTTGTGGATTGGGCTATTGTATGGAAAAGTAGATCTCTCACTTGCTGCCACTACCGGTGTGCAAAGAGCAGTCGAAGTAATTAAATATATTCTTGCCGGCGCTGATGTCGTAATGACTGCTTCTTCTTTGTATAAAAATGGTATCCCTTATCTTAAAACCATGAACAAGGAATTGTATGACTGGATGTATAAAATGGGCTTTGACGATATTGATTCATTCAAGGGCAGTATGAGCCAGCAAAATATTTATGATCCTACAGCGTACCAGCGGGCTAACTATATTAAAATTCTTAAAGAAGGAAAAAATAATTTTGGTTTGACTTTTTATTAAACACCAAACTGCTGCAGGTGATGATCTAAATGCTTCCAGGTGGCTTTGCTCCATTGCTCTTTTGTGAGCCTGCCAAAAACTTCGTGTTTGTCATCACTGATATTTTCTTCCTTAAACTGCAGGATCAATTCAATAAGATTATTTTTTTCCTGTTCAAAATTTTTGGAATCGGTTACGATATAAGTTTTGTCTGTAGGAAGCCCGTGCTTGTAAGGTTTATCATTGTACAAAACAGATTTGAAAAATGGACCAATTAACTTTAAAACGAAGCTTCCTTTTAGTTTATGTTTTCCATAAGCAAGGGAAATGGGTAGTTGCAAATGTGCCAACATTTGCTCCACGTTCATTTTCCCCCACAATCCTTTTGTTTCGGGTGTTAGTTTATTGAATCGGTCAACAATATTTTGTTTAACGGCGGGGTCAAATAAATTCTTTACTTCCATGATGCTTTAAAATAGAGAACGAATTTCGGTTTTATTTTTGAAAGACATAATAGGTGCACCCCAAATGTATAGTAAAACCAAGAAGGTTTCAATGGTATCTTTTAGTTTAAAGAACCTCATTGGAAAACCTTCTTGGTTTGGGCTCCGATGGTCGCAAACGTCTATATAATTGCCACCCGGGTTGTGCTGATTATGGGCGGTGGATACACCGCCTACGCCCGGTCATAAGTTCCATTCACCTTATCTTCTATCCCTATGCTAATACTAATTTCTTTTTCTTTTTTTTGATGTTGTCATTTTTGATTTCTTTTCGTGGAAATTCAATGGTTGCCTGGGCAGCCGCCAACCTTGCAATAGGTACGCGGAAGGGCGAACAACTCACGTAGTTCATCCCGATGCGGTGGCAGAATTTTACACTTTCCGCATCACCTCCATGTTCTCCGCAAATACCCACCTTAAGATGTGGTTTTGTTTTGCGGCCCCGTTCGATTCCTAATTTGATGAGCTCGCCCACGCCATCCTGGTCAATAGTTTGGAAGGGATCGTCTTTCAATAATTTCAGATCGAGGTAATTGGGCAGAAATCCGCCTATGTCATCACGGCTAAAGCCAAAGCTCATTTGGGTAAGATCGTTGGTGCCAAAGCTAAAGAAGTCTGCAACTTCTGCCATGCGATCAGCTCTTATGGCTGCACGCGGTATCTCTATCATAGTACCATAGAGATAAGGGATCTTTTGCAATTTTGTTTTTTCACATACTTCTTTATACACCCTGTCGACAATTTTTTTCTGATGTTCCAGTTCATTTACTGTGCAGGTAACCGGCACCATGATTTCTGGAAATGCTTCCTTGCCGGATTTTATGAGTTCAGCAGTAGCTTCGAAGATTGCTCTCACCTGCATCTCGGTAATTTCGGGGTAACTAACGCCCAGGCGTACACCCCGGTGACCAAGCATCGGGTTATTTTCATGCAATGCCAAAACACGTCGGCGCAATATTCCCATACTGATGCCAAGCTCTTTGCTGAGCTGATGTAGTTTTTCTTTGTCGTGCGGTACGAATTCGTGCAAGGGAGGATCCAGCAAACGAATGGTAACAGGATGTCCATTCATTACCTTAAGAGTATTCTTTATATCTTTCTTTACATAGATGTATAGTGCATCAAGAGCTTCCTTTCTTTCCTTAATGGTTTTACTTACAATCATTTTTCGCAAAAGGAATAACGGCTCCTCACTTCCCTGTCCATAAAACATATGTTCCGTGCGGAATAAGCCGATTCCTTCGGCTCCAAATTTCAACCCCTGGGCTGCATCGCCAGGTGTTTCAGCATTGGTGCGAACGCCCATCACTTTTATCTTATCCACAAGTTTCATGAGGTTGTTGTAAGATTGATTTTTATCAAGGTTAATGGCTACTAGTGGCAAACTGCCTTCATATACTAATCCACGGGTTCCATTTAAAGTGACCAGGTCTCCTTCTTTAACTATCACGCCGTTCTTCGCATGAAATGTTTTCGTGTCATGATGTATTTCAATATCGCCGCAACCAACGATACAACATTTACCCCAGCCTCTTGCTACCAGCGCAGCATGCGATGTCATGCCTCCTTTTGTAGTTAAGATAGCCTCAGATTTATGCATGCCATCTACATCTTCCGGTGATGTTTCTTCGCGAACAAGAATTACTTTTTCTCCTTTATGCGCCCACTCCACGGCATCGTTGGATGAAAAGACCACGCGGCCTTTAGCTCCACCAGGTCCTGCAGGTAATCCTTTTGCAATTACTGTATTTAATAATTCAGCTTTTGGATCAAGCATTGGCAATAATAACTCCACTAATTGGTTGGGGCCAACCCTCATGATTGCAGTGTTCGCATCAATGAGTTTTTCAGCGTACATTTCTGTTGCCATCCTTACTGCAGCAATACCGTTTCTTTTTCCTACCCGGCATTGCAACATATAGAGTTTCCCTTTTTCAATGGTGAATTCAATATCCTGCATGTCTTTATAATGCTGTTCCAGTCTTTTTTGATAACTGAATAATTCTATATAAAGCGGGGGCATTGTTTTTTCCAAAGTTTTGAATTGTTTGCTCTGCGAATTCTTCGAATATTCATTTACTGGCGCCGGCGTTCTGATTCCTGCCACTACATCTTCACCCTGTGCATTAACGAGGTATTCACCGTAAAATTTATTTTCACCGGTACCGGGATTTCTTGTAAAAGCCACACCGGTGCAACTGTCACTGCCCATGTTTCCAAATACCATAGCCTGCACATTGACTGCAGTTCCCCATTCATCCGGTATTTTTTCAATGCGACGATACTCCACGGCTCTTTTTCCGTTCCAGCTACTGAAGACCGCACCGATGCTACCCCACATTTGTTCCCACGGATTTTCCGGAAAATCGGAACCTAATACTTTCTTCACGGTTGTTTTATAATCCTTCACAAGTTCTTTCAATTCCTCAACGGTAAGGTCTGTATCGCTGCTATATCCACGCTTTTGTTTGATGTGTTCCAGTTTTTCGTCCAGCATCTTGCGTATGCCTTTACCATTTTTAACTTCAATACCGCCACCTTTTTCCATCACCACATCGGCATACATCATGATCAATCTCCTGTAGGCATCATAAGCAAAACGTTCATCGCCGCTTTGAGCGATAATTCCTTTGATTGTTTTTTCATTTAATCCTACATTCAATACTGTTTCCATCATACCGGGCATAGACCGCCGTGCACCTGAACGTATTGAGACCAACAAAGGATTTTTTTCGTCACCAAAAATTTTGCCTGTTAGTTTTTCCATTTTGGTAAGCGCTTCTTCTACTTGTGGTCTTAATGTTTTGGGATATGTTTTTTTATTTTCGTAATAATAAGTGCATACCTCTGTGGTAACAGTGAAACCGGGTGGAACCGGTAAGCGAAGTTTTGGATGACCCGCCATCTCAGCCAGGTTGGCACCTTTGCCACCCAACAGATTTTTCATTGATTCATTACCATCGGCCTTATTACCACCAAAGAAATACACATATTTTGAATGGTTCATATTTTGTTTCATAACATGAAAATTTGCGTGTATACATAGGTACTTTTTAATATCGTTTTGAACAAAGATGAAGATCAAAAAAGTATATGATTCTTATCATGATTTTCATGAAAAGGACAAAGAGCGGAAAGAGAAATTAGCAGCGTTGGTGTCTCGGTCGGACTGCGCAGGAGGCGAGAGTTTATTTGAGAAAAAATTTCCGGGAAGGGGCTAAGAGTACAAAGGAAAATTTTAATAAACGATGGCGAGGATCAAAACAAAAACTAAGAAGCTGTTTGAGTTAATTATTTTAGAATAGTTATAGGTTGTGGATAAGTGTATAAAAGATCTTTGTTGAGA
>JBBSBD010000053.1:0-28846 GCA_038251675.1 Chitinophagales bacterium
AGGGTTTTAATCCACAAAATTGATCAATTTTATGCAAAAAATGGGCATAAAAAACAGAACTTTAGAAACCGTAAAATTATTGTGGGTAACTCAAAGATTTTTTAAAATAATGGCTATTTTGGAGACTGAATAGTTACAAATATTCATTAGGATCAATGCTCGGCCATTATCACTCCATTTTCTTTTACATAGTCCTTCCAATTAAGTAACATTTCCTGGTATACTTGCGGGTTCTGTTTAGATAGGTCATGTGATTCCGTCGGATCTTTTTCCATGTCGAACATTTCAAATTCTCCGTTGCCAAATGGGGGTTCTATTTTTGTTATTTTCCATTTTCCTTTTCTTATAGCGCACCTTCCAAAAAGTTCCCATCCCATAACATAATCTGCATCGTGAATGGATTTTTTTTTCTCATCAAGAAAAGGAAGAATGGATGTTCCCTGGTAAGGCATTAAAGTATTTCCCAGGTAAGTGGATGGGTACTTAGCACCAGCCACCTCAAGAAATGTAGGAGCCAAATCCATAATAGTAGTAAAGGCATTTGTTATAGTGCCACCTTCGTTCTGAAAAGGCATTTTTACAATCATCGGTGTATGGATTCCGCCTTCAGAACTATATCCCTTGTAAAAACTATTCACTGCACTGGAGGCGTGCGCCCATTGAGGGCCGTAAGCTGTATAAGAATTTGCAGTCCCCATATAAGGGTAAGGATTTAATTTATCCGGTGTTTCATTAAATTCAAAAGCGTCCGGGCCGTTGTCGGATAAAAAAACAAACAAAGTATTATCGTATTCTCCGATGTCTTTTAAATATTGAACCAGCCGTCCAATATTGTAATCGAGGTTATCAATCATCCCGGCATAAATTTCCATTTTCCTGGCTTCTATTCGTTTCTCATCTTTACCAAGATCTTTCCATGGCAACAAAGGTTCTTTAGTAACGTAGTACAAACTACCCTTTACCGCAGGCAGATCGGGTAATGCAACATCTTTTGCAATCAAACCTTTTTCCTTTAGAGCATTGAAGCGTAAAGTCCGCAGGCTGTCATAGCCGATGTCATAGTTACCATGATATTTTTCTATGTATTCCGGTGGCGCCTGTAACGGCCAATGCGGAGAGGTGTAAGCGGCGTACAGAAAAAATGATTTTTTATCTTCATGATCCTGTTTTATAAAACCCAGCATCTTATCTGTGTAAAGATTCGTTGAGTATTGTCCACCAGGATATGCGGTATATTTTCCATCCTCCCAAAAGGAAGTTTCTCTTCCGGGATAAAAATGATTGGCAGCAGCGTTCATCAAAGCAAAAGATCTTTCAAAACCTTTAGCAGTCGGGCTTTGCTCTGGCGTAAGGCCAAGATGCCATTTGCCTGCGATATAAGTATGATACCCCGCGTCTTTCATTAATTGTGAAATGGAAACTACTTTGTTATTTAGAAATCCCTCGTATCCCGAATGGCCGATTTGTTTTGGAAAGTAAGTTACATGTTCTGCCATGTTGCCTAAACCGGCAATATGATTGTCCGTTCCCGTTAGTAACATGGCTCTTGAGGGCGAACAGGTAGCCGCTGTATAAAAATTAGTAAAAATCTGACCTTGCTTTGCCAGGGCATCAATATTCGGCGTGGAAATTTCACTACCAAAACAGCCAAGATCAGAGTAGCCGAGGTCATCCGCGAGGATCAACACTATATTAGGCCTTTTTTCCTTCGGCGGATTTTGCCAGGAATAAAACAAACAGCAAAAAATGATAAGTAAAAGTTTACTTTTGGAATTCGCCATCTTCTAAAGATAATCATTAGCGAATCTTGCATCAATCTTAAATTAAAAATTAAGAGCGGTGTAAATTAATCTTAGACAGATAACTGCTTTCCTTTAAAAAAAATACTTACCCTCTCAAAATAGCTTAGCATTGAATCCTAAAACAAAGGATGAGTATCATAAATAAATAAAAGCAATGGAACCTAAAAAATGGAAATTGAAACTCACCCTTCTGCTGGTGAGTAGCCTTACAATTATGTCGATAATCACCATTTCTCCTGCGTTGCCACAAATGGTCCTTGCATTTTCGGAAGTAAAAAATGCAAACTTCCTTGTAAAATTAATATTGACAATACCGGCTTTGATGATTGCCATATTTTCACCCATAACGGGGCGGCTCATTGATCACTACGGCAGATTAAAAATTTTATGGTTGTCGCTTGTGCTGTATGCGGTGGCGGGATCGGGCGGCTATTACCTGGATAGTCTTTATGAAATTCTTTTCTCGAGAATTCTGCTCGGCATTGCTGTAGGTATGTCAATGACTATCGTGATAACACTTATAGCAGATTATTTCGAAGGAATGGAACGGCAAAAATTTGTCGGGTTACAAATCGCATTCATGTCAATGGGCGGTATTCTTTTTATTGGCCTCGGTGGTATTCTCTCAGATATTGGCTGGAGATATCCATTTCTTATTTATTTATCTGCCCTACTAATTCTTCCACTAAGCATAATGTATTTGCGGGAGCCACCTGCCCTGGTGAAAACAAACGAGATCAATAAAGTCGTTAAAGCGCCCAACATTATTTGGATGTTGTTCTTTAATACAATGATCATGTGGATTATTTTCTTTTTAATTCCTGTACAGATACCTTTTCATCTCAAAGGTTTGGGAGTTGAAAAAAATTCTTTGATAGGCGCGGCGATTGCAACAAGCACATTATTTTCCGCCGTTTCATCATTTTCTTATTCAAAGATAAAACAGCGTTTTAGCTTCCTCTCCATTTTTTCTGTCGGATACTTATTCATGGCCGCAGGATTCGGATGCATAGCTATTTCCAATACATATATAATGGTGGTGATTGCGATGATGCTATCGGGCCTGGGGATGGGAATGATGATCCCTAATACAAATATGTGGGTAATGAAAATTGTTCCACCTGAAATCAGGGGAAAAGAAATTGGGAAGCTTACCACATTCTGGTTCCTTGGTCAATTCCTATCACCGATTATTATTTTCCCGGTATTAAATGTGTTGTCGGTTTCATCCACTTTTATGCTGGCGGCAGGATTTCTTCTTTTAATGTCTATAGGGTTTACAGTTTTTTATTTCAGCAAACAGGGGAAACTTATTATCCAATAACAGATTTTGGGAACGCCAGGTCTGCGAACGGGAGATCAAAGAATAATTCGAAGAATTTGTTGCCGGCTTTATGCCTCTATTAAAAAAGAAGAAATGAAGGCTATATCTCCTTTGCGCCTTCCACTAAAACAGAAGTGGTGTTATTCAAAACTTCAACAAAACCACTTTGAATATCGTAACTAGAGGTTGCGTTTTTATCTTTCAATATCTTGAGCTTGCCAGCTTTTAAGGCACTTACCAGCGGTGCATGTTTTTCTAGTACTTCAAACATACCATCAATACCCGGAAGCTGCACTCCATAGACATCTCCGCTGAATATTTTTTTCTCCGGTGTAAGAATTTCTAAAGTCATGTAACAAACCCTTGGGCTAATTTAAAGTTTTCAATATCCCGTTCCCCTTTAGGGGCTAGGTGTTTAACTACTCGCTGCTTCCATCATTTTCTTCCCTTTCTCAATAGCATCTTCCAGGCTACCTACCAAGTTGAATGCTGCTTCAGGATATTCATCAACTTCACCGTCCATAATGGCATTGAAGCCGCGAATGGTATCTTCAATAGGAACGAGCACACCTTTTAATCCTGTAAATTGTTCAGCAACATGGAACGGCTGCGAAAGAAAACGCTGAACGCGACGTGCACGGCTTACTGTTAGTTTATCTTCGTCGCTCAATTCATCAAGGCCGAGAATCGCAATAATATCTTGTAATTCTTTGTAGCGCTGTAAGGTTAGCTTAACCCTGTTAGCACAGTTGTAATGCTCGTCACCCACAATCGCAGGACTTAGAATTCTTGAAGTTGAATCAAGTGGATCCACAGCCGGATAAATACCAAGATCCGCAATTTTCCTGCTCAAAACCGTTGTAGCGTCAAGATGCGCAAAAGTCGTAGCAGGAGCGGGATCTGTAAGGTCATCTGCAGGAACGTACACAGCCTGAACCGATGTAATAGAACCGTTTTTTGTGGAAGTAATTCTTTCCTGCATCAAACCCATTTCTGTAGCCAGCGTTGGTTGGTATCCTACAGCCGAAGGCATTCTTCCTAACAAGGCAGATACTTCTGAACCTGCCTGGGTAAAACGAAATATATTATCAACAAAAAATAAAATGTCTTTCCCTTTGCCAGTGCCATCACCATCACGGAAATATTCTGCAACAGTCAATCCACTCAATGCTACTCTTGCTCTTGCTCCTGGCGGCTCATTCATCTGGCCAAAAACGAAAGTTGCTTTTGAATCTTTCAATTCTTCCATATCAACAGAATCAAGATCCCATCCACCTTCTTCCATGCTATGAATGAATTTATCACCATATTTCATGATACCGGCCTCAATCATCTCACGCATCAAGTCATTACCTTCTCTTGTTCTTTCTCCCACACCGGCAAACACTGATAAACCACTATAAGCTTTCGCAATGTTATTGATCAATTCCTGTATCAAAACCGTCTTACCAACACCTGCACCACCGAACAGACCAATCTTTCCGCCTTTTGCATAGGGCTCAATCAAGTCAATAACTTTTATCCCGGTAAATAAAATTTCTGAAGCAGTACTTAAATTTTCAAATAATGGCGGCCTGGCATGTATCGGGCGGCCATTCTTTTTACTCACTTGCGGCAAACCATCAATTGCGTCCCCTGTTACGTTGAACAAACGACCGTTAATTGCTTCGCCGACAGGCATTAAAATTGGCGAACCAAGATCAACAACTTCCATATTGCGGGTAAGCCCTTCAGTACCGTCCATCGCTATGCAACGCACACTGTCTTCGCCAAGATGCTGTTGCACCTCCATTATGAGTTTATCACCATTTGGTTTAGTAAGCTCCAATGCGTGAAATATCTCAGGAAGCTTGTTTTCATCAGCGAAATGCACGTCTACAACAGCCCCGATGATCTGTTTTATTGTTCCGATATTTGCCATAAAATTTTATAAAATTAAGTCCTGTTTCAAATTGGCGGCAAAGGTAAGGGGATAGAGCCAAAAAGTCAAACCGATTTAAGATAATTTACGCCTTTTTGGAAACTTTCAAATTTCGTCATTCTGAACTCGACATGCATCCTAAAAATGATTCCATAATTTTATTGTAATACTCAAAAATGAAGATACCGGTGCTATTGTGAATGTCATGCATTGGACTTGTTCTTAATAAAAAGATAGTATTGAAAAAGCTACAAATCAGGTAATTTCACTCATTTAAATCTATTAATTCCTAAGTATGAAAATAACCTTCCTTTTTTTTTGCTTTTGGGGCTTTTTCATTTCTTCCCACGCACAAGACCTGTTAAATTCCAATAGAAGATTGACATTACCAAATGGCTGGTCACTTACTCCGGCGGGCAAAGGATATTTGTTGGGAGATCTGCCTCTGAATATTGCGATAAGCGATTCAAAAAAATTATTAGCAGTAACTAATAATGGCCAAAGCACACAAAGTATTCAGCTGATTGACGCGGGCTCGGGGAATATTCTTGATAATATTGAATTGGCAAAATGCTGGGTTGGTTTAAAATTCAGTAAGGATGAAAAATTCCTATATGCTTCAGGCGGAAACGATAATTGGATATTGAAATATGCAATAAACGATAACAAACTTATTCTGAAGGATTCATTAAAGCTCGGGAAGAAATGGCCCAATAAAATATCGCCGGCAGGAATTGATATCGATGACCAAAAGAATCTATTATACGTAGTTACAAAAGAAAACAATTCTCTTTACCTGCTGGATTTAAAAACCAAAAAAGTCATAAATAAGTACGCATTGGACGCCGAGGCCTATACATGTAAACTGTCTCCAAACAAAAAAGAATTGTATATAAGTTGCTGGGGTTGTGACAAGCTGATTGTGTTTAATACCATAACAAAAAAATTCACCGGCAAAATACCTGTTGGAGATAACCCCAATGATATTTGCATTACCAAAAACGGCAAATATCTTTTTGTTGCCAATGCGAATGATAATTCTGTTTCCATAATAAATACTTATGCGAAAAAAGTTATAGAAACACTTTCTTCTTCGCTTTATCCAAATGCACCGCAAGGGTCAACTACAAACGGCCTCGCACTAAGCCCTGACGAAAAAACCTTATACATCGCAAACGCAGATAATAATTGCCTCTCTATATTTGATGTGAGTGAACCTGGTAAAAGTGTCTCAAAGGGTTTTATACCAACAGGCTGGTATCCTACAGCAGTGAATGCTGTAGGGGATAAAATATTTGTAACAAATGGAAAAGGATTTTCATCTTTTCCAAATCCTTATGGACCTAATCCGGCTCGCAAAAGTGACAAGGTTACCTATCAGCAGGGAGATACAACTAAAGTACATAAAGAGCAATATATTGGCGGGTTGCTTATCGGCACAATGTCAGTAATCAATGTGCCCGATGAAAAAGAATTGGCTAACTATTCTCAGCAGGTGTATCAAAACACACCATACACAAAACAAAGAGAAACGGAATCGCAGGGAGAAGCCGGTAATCCAATACCCCGGAAAGTGGGTGATCGTTCTCCTATTAAATATGTTTTTTATGTAGTAAAAGAAAACCGCACTTATGACCAGGTATTGGGAGATATAAAAGAAGGAAACGGAGATTCGAGCCTCGTTTTGTTCGGAGAAAAAATAACGCCTAATCAACATAAACTTGCAAAAGAGTTTGTACTGCTTGACAATTTTTACGTGGATGGTGAAGTAAGTGCAGATGGCCACAACTGGAGCCTGGGCGCTTATGCAACAGACTACCTGGAAAAGAACTGGGTTACAAGTTATGGTGGTCGCGGAGGCTCTTATCCTGGTGAGGGCGAAGTAAAGATTGCAAATAATAAAAATGGATTTATATGGAACGACTGTGCAAGAGCAGGTGTAAGTTTCAGGACATACGGAGAATTTGCCACGGATTATAAGCCGAATATTCCAATTCTAAAAGATCATTTTTGCCCTTACTTTACAAGTTGGGATCTTAACATTCGCGACACAACAAGATTTAGTCAATGGAAAAGAGAATTTGACTCTCTTGTAAGCATAAATGCTTTACCACAATTGAATACATTACGCTTTCCTAATGATCATACTGCAGGATTAAAAATTGGAAGTCCAACACCATTTGCATATGCGGCAGACAATGACCTGGCAGTTGGAATGTTTGTCGATTACTTAAGTAAAAGCCCGGTGTGGAAAGAAAGTGTAGTTTTTATTGTAGAAGATGATGCGCAGAATGGGCCCGATCATGTAGATGCGCACAGAAGCCCGGCATATGTTGCAGGCCCATTTGTAAAAAGAAATTTTGTGGATCACACTTCCTATACAACTTCCGGAATTTTAAGAACAATGGAACTAATACTAGGCCTGCAGCCAATGAGCCAGTATGATGCCGCTGCCACTCCTCTTTACAGGTGCTTTACTGCTACTCAGGATGAAAGTGTATTTAATCACGTGCCTGCACAAGTTGACCTTACTAAAAAAAATACAGCGGTAAATAAGCTTTCGGAAAAAAGTGCTGCCTTCAATTTTTCAAAAGAAGATGCTATTGACGACGCAGAATTTAATGAAGTATTATGGAAAGGAATTAAGGGGATGAATAGCATAGTGCCATCACCAAGGCGAGCTGCTTTCTTAAGCGTTAAAAAAGATCTTGACGACGACGATGATTAAAAGTTTCCCGCCGTTATAAATTTTGTTCCAGCTTTTCCAGGCTTACTTGCTCCAGGACTGACCGGACAGATCTTTCGTTTTCCCAATGCCATTTTATTAGACTTATTTGCCCGGCTTCGATTTCGATTCCTGTAATATCTCCGTCGTTATAGCAGCAACATCCGCTGTTAAAGTATGATGGCCTTATATTGTTTTGAAGAGGTTTACTTTCATCATCATCTTCATAGATAATATTGCTGGGATGCGTTGAATAAAGTCCTGATGCGAACACGGGCTTGTGAGTATGGCCCGTAATCAAAAGCAAATTTTTCTTATGGCTGCTCCATTCATACATCATAATATTATGACGATCCCTTAAGGTAAAATCCTTTGCCGGTGTATTGACGTTGATTTCAAGATAGCGCTGAAAAGGCCGCCAGATGTGGCTAACAAGCCAGGTACTGAAACCATTATTATCGCTTAACTTATCTCCCTGGTGGCCGTGCGTTACAAAAACCGACAAAGGTTTGTTGCCGATTTTTGTATATAACAGCATTCCTTCCCATACCGGCAAAGGCAAATCGAAAATATCTTTGAACCATTTGTTTACCTCAAATTTATCTTTCCATGTGAGATCGTGGTTGCCGAAAGTTTTGTGGTATTTATTGAGCTTCTGAAATCTCGCTTCTGATTGCAAAGCCGTCGCATTTTTTGAGATAACCTGTTCTGGTTTGTATTTCCACAATTCTTCACTATCACCCAAATTAATATAATGAAATTGATTGCTGTAATAATAATCCAGCGCGGCTAAATAATTTTTTTCGTTACCGGCAAAATCATCACCGTGATCGCGGTTGCCTTTGTGGTGATCGCTGAAGACGATGAATTTATCAATACTGAAATCTACCTCAAGAGCAATGCCCCGCTTGCCGGACCTCTCTTTTAAATTTCGCAACAATTTGCTCAAAGATTTAAATACTTGTTTCTTATCCGGAGCTGATGCATTTGATGCAAGCCTGGTGAGTAGTGGGCCTAATATTTTCTTTAAGAATTTTTTCAAAATAAAATCCTGAATTTAAAGCAGGCACCGGTAGGCCATTTGCATTCCTTATCTAAGTTCTTGCCTTAAAATATTTTCCAATAACAGGCATTCGGGAAAATTCTTTTGCTTCTACCCGCAAAATAAACCACAAATATCCTGCAAGGAGTATTGTCGCTGCTACAAGACTGAAAATATTTCCCTTAAAGAAATATATAATAGCTGAATGAATAAAGTACAGCAATACGACAATAACAATATAAGCGACCAGTTTTTTCCAGGCATAAGGAATGGGATATGCTTTTTGGCCCCATAAATATGAAATTACCATCATACTACCATAGCAGAAAAAGGTCGCCCAGGCACAAGCCATGTATCCGAAATAAGGAATGAAAATGAAATTTATTAACAAGGTGATCGCTGCACCTATGAGTGTGATGTAAGCTCCTGAAATTGTCTTGTGGGTGAGTTTATACCAAATTGATAAATTGTAATAAATGCCGAGAAACATATTTGCCAAAAGTAAAATAGGAACTACTTTCAGGCCTGTCCAATAGATTTTCAATTTTGCCGAATCCGTGCTTAAGAAATATTTCCAAATATCGATATACATGGCAACCACCAGGAACATTATCGTAATAGTTATAACAAAAAATTTCATCACCCGGGCATAAGTTTTTTGTGGATTCAGTCCTTCGGATTGTTTAAAGAAAAAAGGCTCCGCACCCATCCTAAAAGCCTGTATAAAAAGAGAAATTAAGATAGATAATTTGTAGCAGGCTGAATAAATAGCGACTTCATCTTTTGCCGCATTGATGCCTGATACGGGAGCAAGCCATGTAAGCATAATTCGATCGAAAGTTTCATTTATCATTCCTCCAAAGCCAGCAATAAGTAATGGCAGGGAATAAGCCATCATGGTAAGCCAAACCTTGCTATTAAATTTAAATTCAAAAGAAAAAAACTCGCTGCGCAAAAGCACCAAAGCAAAAAATGCCGCACATAAATTAGCAATAATTATATAGCCAACTCCATAGCCAGGATCATAAAATGTAGCAATAAAGCCACTGGGATTTTCCAGCGCTAATTTTGGGCATACAGACAATAAGAAATAAATGATCCCAATTTGCACGAGAATTTTAGAAATCATTATCATCGCATATTTTCGTGGCCGCTGGGCCAGGCGCAATTTAGCCAAAGGCAAAGTTGACAAAGTATCAAACGCAATAATCAATGCAGAATAAGTAATAAATTCTCTGTGATTATCTAACCTAAGTAAATGCGCTAATGATGAACGCGAAAGAATTAAAACTGTTGTGAGCAATAAAGTACTGCATAAAACAGAAATGGTGGCGGTGCTGTAGATATCATTTTTATATTCATCTTTTGATGCAAAACGGAAATAAGCAGTTTCAATACCATAGGTAAAAATCACATTCAAAAAAGGAATGGCTGCATACATAATACTCATATCACCGTAACCGGTAACCGATAATTTGTACGTCAAATAAGGAGTAAGCAGGTAAAATAAAAACCTTGCAGCAATAGAACTCACACCATACCACATTGTTTGTCCCGCTAATTTTTTAATGCTGCTCAAGTAATGGATTTTTTAAAAAAGCTCAAATTTAATTGTATAATATTTAATGCAGGCGAAAGAGAATAAATCAGGGCTGGGCAAATCTTTTGTTGTTAAGAAAAGAAGTGTCTTTTAATGTATGCAAGAAATAGACAAGGTCATTTTTTTCAGCGTCTGAAAATACAATTGGCCTTCTTAATACAGAATCGAGAGTAGGGCCTATTTGTATGCCGGACGTATAATGATCAACCACTTTGTATAATGAATACAACCTCCCATCGTGCATATAAGGGAAAGTTACCGAAACATTGCGGAGGCTGGGAACTATAAACTTTAATGAATCCGCCGGATCACCTGTTATCCTCATTCGCCCATAATCTTTCAGGTATTTATTTAACGTAAGCCCGTTGTTCCGAAAAGAGTTATCAGTAAACAAAGGCTCTTTATGGCAGGCTGCACAATTTGCCTTAAACAATTCGTAGCCGTGGGCTTCCGCAGAATTAAACTTGTCCTCTCCCCTTTTTACTTTATCATATTTTGAATTAGCGGATACAAGTGTTCCAACAAACTGAGCGAGGGCTTTCAACATTCTTTGACTGTTTACCAGGTTGCTGCCGAAAGCCGACTTGAACATTCGAACATAAGCGGTATCCTTCCTCAACTTCAATAAAACTGAGTCAACATTTTCCGCCATTTCATTTGGTGCGGTCATGGGTGAAAGTGCCTGAACTTCTATGTGATTAATTCCTCCATCCCAGTGGTATAATTTTTTCCAGGCAAGGTTAAAAAGTGGTGGCGCATTCCTCGTGGTAAACTGGTCGTGGAAGCCGTGGCTAAGATCGTGGTCGTAAGTCGCAAAAGCCGCGAACTGCTGGTGGCAGGATGCACATGCAAAATTTCCATCTTTGCTCAACCGCCCATCGTAAAATAATTTTCTTCCTAGTTGAAATCCTTCTTCCGTAAGCGGGTTATTTGAAAAAATATTTGTGGGAGGCTTTGGCCAGCCATCAGGAATAATAAATTTTAAAGGAGTGCTTGTCTCAATAGAAGGCGAAGCAATTTCTTTTCGCTTGCCTGCATCGAGTATTGACACAAATACTGAAACAAATAAAAAAATCAATATCGTTATTTTTCCTTTCACCTATTCGGATATTATTTTCTCTATACTGAACATTTTTGCATAGTTATCACTTATTGCCAAAGCAAATTTCCCGGGGGAGGTAATATTTGCATGTTCTGCAATTTTTATATCATTGGCGCCGGACCACCAAGTGTTAATATCGGCATCAATAATTATTTCAATTGTTCTTCCTGGAGCAACCTCTAAACTTTTATTATTAAAGCCAAGCTGTATCTTTTTAATCACGTTATATGGGCCGGCATAACCACCAATATGAAATTCATATTTATTATTAACAAGAGCAGATGAAGGCGAGTTACCTTCCATTTTGGCCATCACATAACCGCTGTTCCATGTCCAAAACATATCTTTTGTTGGATCAAGATCGCCTGTTTGTGCTCCAGACACGTTGTGAAGACTATCGACACCTAATAAAAATTGAAGTGAATTGTAGTTTCCTGCAGGAACATTAAAAGTAAAGCTTTGCGATTCTTCCTTACTCTCATCAATAAGATGGTAACTATTCTTTTCCATGAAAGATTGTGAGCCATTATTTAAAGAAATATTGGTAACGTAATACCGCAGTTTGGAAATGGTGTATTTTTCTTCGAATGGATTTGTATATACCGAATCATTTAAAACAATGCGTGAATTTTTTACGGTGTTAATAAAGGAAATTTTTACGATGGGTGAATCGCTGTTGGGGCTTTCTTTTATCTTACTAAAAGAAATAAAAACGGCAGCAAAAAAAAGCAAAGTCAACAACCTCTTAATAATTCTAAAATCATTCATCTGCATTTTTTATTTTTTTTCGATCCTGTTTAATAAGAGACTTCTGTCTTTTCGCTTTCGCTCTTTTTAGCTTTGAAGCTTTAGTGGGCGTGGTTGGTTTTCTTTTTTTTCTTCTGATTAAAGCATTATTTATCAGCAGTTGAATTTTTAAAGTTACCTGCTCTTTATTTCCAAGCTGCGATCTTTCAGTTTGGCTTTTTACCAGCAAATAGCCTTCGCCTGTAATTTTATTCGCAAGCTTTTCTTTTATCGTTGCCTTCTGCCTGTCAGTTAAAATTCCGGATGAATCTACATGAAACCAGGCTTCCACCATTGTCTCCACTTTGTTCACATTTTGTCCTCCGCTTCCGCCGCTTCGGGCTGTTTTAAATTGTATTTCTTTTAAAACATTTACCATGCCTCAAATTTACAAAATAATGAAGGAGTAATATTGGTGGGAACGTTACAATGATTTAATACGTAATTTGTTAATAGTTAATTTTTATAAGAACAAAAAAATTGACATTTTTGCATATAACCACAGTAAATGAAGCTAATAAGTATATACCATTCACTTTGTGAACGAAAAAGCTCGGGTAAAAAATCATTCGCTGTATTAATTGATCCGGATAAGGTTGATGATGAGAAAATGCATCACCTTGTAGAACTATCTGTAAATGCAGGTGTCGATTATTTTTTGGTTGGAGGCAGCCTGGTAATTTCTAATTACCTTGACGAGTGCGTAAAGATTATTAAAGCCACCTGTTCAATACCTGTCATACTGTTCCCTGGCAGCCCAAGCCAGGTATCTAAATATGCTGATTCGCTCCTGTATCTCTCTTTAATAAGTGGCCGCAATCCGGAATTGCTCATAGGCCAGCATGTGGTGAGTGCCCCTTTTATAAAACAAAGTGGGCTCGAAATAATGAGTACGGGCTATATGGTAATTGATGGCGGCGCTCCTACAACAGTTTCCTATATTTCCAACGCCACACCATTACCTGCAGACAAAAATGAAATAGCCATGTGTACTGCTATGGCTGGCGAAATGCTTGGCATGAAACTGATCTACATGGATTCAGGTAGCGGAGCCAGGCGACCGGTGTCAGAAAGCATGATCGAGAAAGTTTCAAATTGCATTTCAGTTCCTTTAATTGTTGGCGGCGGTATTTCTCACCCTGAAAAAGCATATCTAAATTGCAAAGCCGGTGCTGACGTAATAGTAGTAGGAAATGCAATTGAAAAAGATGAAAGCCTGATTATGGAAATGGCAGCAGCGGTGCATTCTGTGCCGGTCACTGTAGATATTACTCAAGACTCACTGTAATTTTCGATGTAATATTTTCTTCACTTTACACCTAAAGTAATTGGCCTTAAGAACTTTATTACATTTCATTCACTAACAGAAGACTCATATTTATGTGGCCGCCGATGTATTCGGGTCAATCTATCACCTGAGCCAACAATAGTAAGTGGAGAATACCGGATTCGAACCGGTGGCCTCTTGCATGCCATGCAAGCGCTCTAGCCAACTGAGCTAATCCCCCAATCTAAAAATTTTATTCCTTAAAGGATGCAAATATAAAAGAGATTTTCAATCTTAATACCTGATTCTTTATACTTGCCTTCGGATGTTGATTTAGTCGCCCCAAATTTCTTCTTTACCCTGCAGCCAAAGCTTTATGATCCTGTTGGAAACCGATTTTGGCCGCTCGAGTGGAAAGCCTAAAGCCCTGTCCCAGCAAAGGCTTGCAAGAACTCCGAGTGATCTCGATACCCCGAAGAGCACCGTGTAAAATTCATATTCAACAAGGCCGTAGTGTACTAATAAAGCTCCGCTATGTGCATCGACGTTCGGCCAAGGATTTTTTACCTTACCGAGTGATTGCAAAATAGGGGGAACTGCTTCATAGATATTCCACACCGTGTTCACCAATGGATCATCTGGTAAATGCTTTTTACCAAATTGCATTTGCGCATCAAAACGTGGATCAGTCTTTCTCAACACTGCATGACCATAGCCCGGAACTACTTTCCCTTCCGCCAGGGTTTTCTCTACGTAACCGGCAATCTGATCCTTAGTAGGCAATTCTGTGTCAAGTTCTTTACGCATATCGTATATCCACTTAATTACTTCCTGGTTTGCGAGGCCATGTAATGGACCGGCAAGTCCGTTCATTCCTGCGGCAAATGCCAGGTAAGGGTCGCTCAATGCTGAACCTACAAGATGTGTGGCATGGGCGGAAACGTTACCCCCTTCATGATCACAATGTATGGTCATATATAATCGCATCAATTCACGAAAGCTTTCATCTTCAAAACCCATCATGTGCGCAAAATTGCCCGCCCAGTCTAGTAGTCCGTCAGGCTGAATATGGTTTCCAAACTTATATTTGCGGCGATAGATATAGGCCGCGATGCGGGGTAATCTTGCAATAAGATCCATAGTATCCTCAAAGGTCGCGGCCCAATAATCTTTTTTACTCATGCCGGCTGCATACTTTTTCGCAAAACGGCTTTCAGTTTGTAATGCCATTATTCCAACAACAAACTGGGTCATGGGATGGGCACTCAACGGCAGCGCCTCTATAGTTGAAAATACGTGGCTGGGTACATGGCTACGCCTTTGCCACACATTGCTTACATGTTGTGCATCTTCTTCACTAGGTAATTCACCTACAAGCATCAGGTAAAATAATCCTTCAGGTAAGGGCTCGCTGCCTCCTTCTGCTTTTGGCAGTTTTTCCTGAAGCTCGGGAATTGAATACCCCCGAAACCTAATGCCATCCTGGGAATCAAGCAGTGAAGTTTCGGTAACAAGGCCTGTAATACCACGCATACCCTGGTAAATCTGGGAGAGCTTTACCTCTCCTATTACCTTATCACCATGCTCGTGTAATATTTCTTTAACTTCTGCTGATAAGATGTCAGCCTTTTCTTTAAACCGGTCTTGAATTACGCCCATAAACTAATTTTTTAAAAAATATTTAATGCCTGGTGCAAAATATACTGCAATAGCCCTAAAGTTAACATTACGCGAAACGCCAAACAAATGAATTATTCATTTAAACGAAGAGGTAACCATAATTAAATATGAAATTCATTTCGAGTTTCTCCTGTATAGGTACCAGGCCAATAATCCAAAAACTACGTTAGGTAACCATGCAGCCACAATAGGGTTAAAATTTCCTTTCATAGCAAAAACCGAAGAAAACCGTCCAACGAGGATGTACAGTACGCAAATAAGTACGCCTAGCGCAAGGTGAAAACCACTGCCACCGCGTATTTTACGGGAAGATATCGAGGCGCCGATCATGGTCAGAACGAACACAGAAACGGGGTTGGCATTCCTGTTATGTTTTTCGAGCAGCAATGTATTCACGTTTTCTGATCCCCTTAATTTTTCCAGTTTTATATACTCGTCAAGGTCAGGAGTCGTTAGTTTGTCTTTCATATAATCATCACGTTGCAAGTCGCGGGGTTTAAAATTAAAATTCATTTGCTTTACCGGTGATTCAGTTATTTTACTTCTTAAACCGTTAATACGACGCTCTACAACGTTTGAAAGTCGCCACTTTCTTGTAGCCGTATCCCAATTAATTGATTGTGCTCTTAAATTGTAAACGAGGTTGGTATTATTAAATGTTTGAATAAAAAAATTATTACCACTCCTGTTTGTGGTATCGTAGTATCTTATTCCTGCATAAGAAAACGAATCCAGCTTAAAATATTTATTGCTTATTGTTGACGTGTTTTGATAAGCGGCATAGTTATAGTCAATATAGGTAGAGGTAAATGTCGCCCATTTTTGATTGGCCGGCGGAAGAACATATTGATTGCACCACCACAAAAAAAATGTAAAAAGAAATCCTCCAAATAGGTAAGGCCTCAGGAATCGGCCAAAACTTATTCCGCTACTCAGTATGGCGATTATTTCAGAACGGTTTGCCATTTTTGAAGTAAAAAATATAACAGCGATAAAAATAAAAAGCGGAAACAACATGGCATCGATGCGGGGAACGAAGCCAAAGTAATATTGCGTAATTATGGTGCTTACGGGAAGTTTTGTCTTTGCAAAATCATCAGTTTTTTCGCTCAGATCAATAACAACAACCAATACCGTGAGCGCCAGCAGGCTAAAGAAAAAAGTCACGAAAAACTTCTTAAGTATGTACCAGTCAATAATTTTCATGCGGCGCCGGCTGATAAGTTTAGGCTCAAATGTAATTGAAAATCCAAACTCTAAATTAGAGGAGTTGTTAAAACAAAATAGTGGTACCCAAAAAGGATTGGCAGAGGAGCAATAAATGTGCTTCCAATTACTACTTTCTTTTTGTAACTAGAAAATAAGAATCCTTAATAAATTCTTTTAGTTGCGAAACATTTAAGGATCCATCAACTATTATTGTATTCCAATGCTTTTTATTCATGTGGTACCCTGGCAAAATGCACGGATACTTTTCACGTAACTCCTCCGCATATTCGGGATTACATTTTACATTGAATTGCAAAATTTCGGAAGTGAGGGAGGCTAGCAAAAAAAATTTATTATTTACTTTGAATACAAGAGTTTCATCTCCGAAAGGGAAGCTTTCCGTCGCAGAATATAGTGACAATGCATACTCTCTTAATTCTTCTATGTTCATTTTCGGGACCTATTTGCAAAAAAAATTTAAAAATAAAATTTCCAGAAAAATTACTAAACGATCAATTATTTCTGGAGAATGTTTATGCACCTTTCCACGCTATCTTTCCAAAAAGGGATTTCCAAATTTAGCATTGCCCGTATTTTAGTGGTATCCAGGATAGAATACGCAGGCCTTGTGGCTGCTGTTTTATACTGAGAAGCCGGGATAGGAAATATTTCGCAGCCACTTCCTGTTAGTGATTTGATCGCAAGGGCAAATTCGTACCAGGATGTGGCGCCACCATTGCAATAGTTAACAATGCCCCTATGGTCTTTATTGAGCTCGGCTTCTTCAATAAATTTCATTATCACCCTGGCAAGATCAGCAGCATAAGTTGGGCTACCGAACTGATCATTTATCACATTTAGCTTATCTCTTTCTTTACACAAACGCAGGATCGTTTTCACAAAATTATTTCCAAAAGAAGAATATACCCAGGAAGTTCTTATAATGAGTGATGATGGATACCGGTTTAAAATAAGTTCTTCTCCTCTAAGCTTCGACCAGCCATAAACATTTAAAGGAGCAACAGCATATTCCTCTTTCAAAGGTTCATTGCGGCTGCCATCATATACATAATCTGTGGAGATATGAATTAGTTTGGTTTGATGGTCACTACAAATCGATGCAAGTGTACCAACTGCCTCCGCATTTATCAGAAATGCCAGCTCTTTTTCTTCTTCCGCTTTATCAACAGCAGTATAGGCTGCGCAGTTTATACAGTAATGAACCTGCTGCTTCTCAAAAAAATTTATTAATGCCTCCGTATTATCAAGAGGAAGGCCTTCACGTGTTGTAAATAAAAAATTGAAAGAAGGAAAATTTGCCGCGATTTGCCTCAATTCACTTCCAAGCTGACCGTTTGCTCCGGTTACCAGTATCACCTTTTTAAATTCCCCCGTATCCATGGCTTAATTTTTTCAGCTATTAAAAACAAAATTATGATCGCTGCCTGATAATGGCGGGTAGATAGAATCTTTTTCAGAAATTACTGCATCGCTCCCCGGAACTTTCCAGTCAATATCCAAAGCGGGATCGTTCCAGGCAATACCTCCTTCGCTTTCTTTATTATAAAATGCATCACATTTATAAAAGACCTCCGCAGTTTCACTTACTACTGAGTATCCGTGAGCAAAACCTTTTGGAATTAATAACTGCTTTTTATTTTCCGCGGAAAGTTCAATAGAAAATGCTTTGCCATAAGTGGGAGAATTTTTACGTATATCAACTGCTACATCAATGATCTTGCCGCTTAAGACCCTTATAAGTTTCGTTTGCGCAAAGGGCTCTTTTTGATAATGAAGGCCGCGGATAACGCCAAAGGAAGAACTAGCCTGGTTGTCCTGTATAAATTGAATTTCTATCCCACCAGTGGAAAATGTTTTTTGATTATAACTTTCAAAAAAATACCCTCTTTTATCTTCAAAGATCGCGGGACGATAAACAAGTAATCCCGGGAAACCAGTTTCTTCAAAAGCCATTTTTGTAATAATTAATTTGTAGTTAAGTTTGATTTTATGGAATCAGCTTACGAATAAAGATCTTTAAAATATTCAATAGTCTTTTGTAATCCCTGGTCGAATTTTGTTGCAGGTTGATATCCCAATAAATTTTTTGCGAGTGAAATATCCGCCAACGAATTTCTTATGTCACCTGCCCTTGGCTCGCCGTGAGTGGCTTTGTGATCACTCTGTAAATATTGTCGTATTTCATCATACAAATGATTAACAGTATAATTTTCACCAACCGCTACATTATAGACCTTATTACTTGCATCAATATTTTTGGACAGCATTCCCTTAATATTCACCTGTACGGCATTGTCGACAAAAGTAAAATCTCTTGTTTGATTACCATCGCCATTTATATATGCGGGCAACCTGTTCATAATAGCTTTTACAAAAAGGGGAATAACGGCTGCATAAGGGCCATCAGGATCTTGCCTCGGACCGAAGATATTGAAATACCTGAACCCGATCAATTGAATATCATAAACCGCTGCGAAAACCTGGGCGTATAATTCATCAGCCTTTTTGCTCACGGCGTACGGAGATAAACAATTGCCTGTTTTCTCTTCTTTTTTAGGCAGTGAAGGTTCATCCCCATATACCGATGAGGAAGATGCATACACAAGCTTGGAGATATTATTTTCAACCGCCGCCTTCACAATATTTACAAAGCCTCCCACATTTACATCATTAGTGTAGGAAGGTTCTTTTATGGAGCGGGGCACTGAGCCAAGTGCTGCCTGGTGGCTTACATAATCAATTTCTTTACAGGCATTTCGGCAGGTTTCAACATCCGTGATGTCGCCTTCAATAAATTCAAAAGAAGTATAACCACGTAAAATATTGAGATTGGTTTCAAATCCATTGGTCATATTATCTAAGACCCGTACCTTCCCAGCTCCATTCTTTAGAAGATATTCCGCTATGTGGCCACCAATAAAACCGGCTCCACCGGTGATTAGAAACGATAAATTGCCAAGATCGGCATCGTGAAATTTATGATCCAAAATATTTTTTTTGCGAATATCGTTCACGTATTCCTAAAGGCTCCAATATTTGCGGCTATTTATTTTGTTGCGAAAGATTCCTTTAATATCCGCAACAATTGCATTTGGTTTTGTAATGGCAGCAAACTCCCCGTCGTTCATATTCATATAAGCCTTGTGCGGTACCGTTACAATCACTGCTTCATAATCGTTTGAGATCTCCTTTGTAAGTTCAAATCCGTATTCATGCATCAGTTCATCACTGCTTGCATGCGGATCCGTTACATGAACCTGCAAAGAATAAGACTTAAGCTCTCTCACAACATCGGCAACCTTTGAGTTCCTGATGTCACTGACGTTTTCTTTGAAAGTTGCGCCCATCACCAGCACTTTTGCTTTCTTTAAATCTCCATTACTCTTAATTATATGCTGTAGTACTTTTTTTGCTATGTACGCAGCCATGCTATCATTTATCTCACGTCCGGCGAGTATTACCTGCGAATTATATCCAAGCTTATTTGATTTATAAGTAAGATAATATGGATCCACACCAATACAATGCCCCCCCACGAGGCCGGGTTGAAATTTTAGAAAATTCCATTTTGTTCCGGCGGCTTCGAGTACTTCGAAAGTGTTGATATTCATTTTGTCAAAAATAATTGAGAGCTCATTCATGAGTGCAATATTGAGATCCCGCTGGGTGTTCTCAATTATTTTTGCCGCTTCTGCTACCTTTATGCTTGACGCCCTGTGTACACCTGCACTTACCACCAATTCATAAACTTTCGCGATAGTATCAAGGCTTTCTTCGTCACATCCACTTACTACCTTTACAATGCTTGATAAAGTGTGTTCTTTATCTCCCGGGTTTATTCTTTCGGGTGAATAGCCGAGTTTAAAATCAGTTTTATTTTTAAGGCCTGATAATTTCTCAATCACCGGCAGGCAGTCTTCTTCTGTGCAACCAGGGTAAACAGTACTTTCAAATACAACGTAGTCGCCGTTCTTGATTACTTTACCAATTGTTTCGCTTGCCATTTGTACGGGAACTAAATTAGGAACATTGTTTGCATCAACTGGCGTTGGAACGGCCACAATGAAAAAATTCGCCTCACGTAATTTATCGAGACTATCAGTAAATTCGATGTCACAACCATTGAAAGATTCTTTTTCCAACTCTTTACTTGGATCAATTCCCACCTTCATCATTTCTATTCTACCTGCATTAATATCAAAGCCTATCACTGAAATTTTCTTTGCAAATTCCAGTGCGATAGGCAGTCCAACGTAACCAAGTCCTATAATTGCGAGCTTCTTTTTTTTATTGAGTAGATCCTTGTACATAATTTATTTCCTCATACTTTCAAATTCTTTAGGAAGCTTAAATAGATCTTCATTTGATAATGATTTAAAATAATCATAAGTGATCTTAAGCCCTTCAGCCCGATTGACTTTTGGCTCCCATTTCAAAAGTTCTTTTGCCTTTGTAATATCCGGCTGTCTTTGCTTCGGATCATCCTGCGGTAAAGGATGATAGGCTATTTTCTGCTTTGTGCCCGTGAGCGCAATTATTTCTTCTGCAAAATCTTTTAGAGTTATCTGGTCTGGGTTCCCAATATTTACAGGCATTGCATAATCGCTTAGCAATAATCTGAAGATCCCCTCAACAAGATCAGAAACATAACAAAAACTTCTTGTTTGGCTTCCATCTCCAAAGACAGTTAAATCCTCGCCCCGAAGAGCCTGGCCAATGAAAGCCGGCAAAGCACGGCCATCATTAAGTCTCATTCTTGGGCCGTAAGTATTAAAGATTCTTACTATTCTTGTTTCTAAACCATGAAAGGTGTGATAGGCAGTTGTTATGGCTTCCTGGAAGCGCTTGGCTTCATCATAAACTCCGCGTGGGCCAATCGGATTTACATTTCCCCAGTAATCTTCGCTTTGGGGATGTACTAACGGATCACCATACACTTCGCTTGTAGAGGCAACCAGTATTCTTGCATTTTTTGAAAGCGCCAATCCAAGGCAATTATGTGTGCCAAGAGAACCAACTTTTAAAGTCTGTATGGGAATTTTTAAGTAATCAATAGGGCTTGCGGGAGAGGCAAAGTGCAGAATATAATCAAGCTTTCCGGGAACATAAATAAATTTTGAAACATCACAATTATAGAATTCAAATTCTTTCAGTTTGAAAAGATGCTCGATATTTTTAAGATCCCCGGTTATAAGATTGTCCATCCCGATAACATGCATATCCTCTTTAATGAAACGATCGCATAAATGAGAACCTAAAAAACCGGCGGCCCCTGTAATGAGGACGCGAGAACCCGCTAACCTTTTTACAGGCGAATCTACCTTCGATGGCTCTTCTGAATTATTCTTGTTCATGTGCTATTAATGATTCATTTTAATTCCTCTTTAAGGCATTGTGTCCACCGTCACAGTCTTCCTTCCAATACTCACATAATGGAATCCACATTCCTGCATACGTGAAAGATCAAAAAGATTTCTTCCATCGAATATTGCATTTCCTTTTAGCTGATCTTTCATCTTGTTGAAATCCGGCGTTCTAAATTCACTCCACTCAGTTGCTATTACAAGTGCATCGGCATCTTCCAATGCATCATATTGATTTTCGGCGTATGATATTTTATCTCCTATTTCTCTCTTTACATTTGGCATAGCTTCAGGATCGTAAGCCGTTATAGAAGCCCCGCTGGCAACCAATTCCTCAATCATCGTTAAAGCCGGTGCTTCTCTAATGTCATCAGTATTTGGCTTAAAGGCTAATCCCCATAAGGCTATTTTTTTACCTTTAATATCATTGTTGAAATAGCCTTTTATTTTGGGTAATAAATGGTGCTTTTGGGTTTCATTCACCTGCATCACGGCTTCAAGTATCTTAAAATCATAAGATACCTGGTGCGATGATTTTGCCAGTGCTTTTACATCCTTAGGAAAACAACTTCCGCCATATCCAATACCCGGGAATAAAAATCTTCTTCCTATTCTCTCATCGCTTCCCAAACCCCTCCGTACCATATCAACGTCAGCTCCCATTTTTTCGCACAATTGTCCAATCTCATTCATAAATGAAATTTTCGTGGCAAGAAAAGAGTTTGCAGCATACTTGGTAAGCTCTGCAGATTTTTCATCCATATAAAGTATGGGATTTCCCTGCCTAACAAAAGGCGCATACAATTCGCCTAATAATTTTTTTGACTTTTCAGATGAAGTACCTATTACAACCCTGTCGGGTTTCATAAAATCATCTACGGCTACACCTTCCCGAAGAAACTCAGGATTACTCACTACATCAAAGGCTTTATCAATGTTATCATTCCCAAATTCCTTTGCACTCTTCAAGATGGCTTCTCTCACCTTATCTGCCGTACCCACTGGCACGGTACTTTTATTAATTACAATTTTATAATCATCCTTGTCGAGCAGTTCACCTATCTCGTTTGCCACACTTAAAACGTATTTAAGATCCGCACTTCCATCCTCGTCCGGCGGTGTAGGCAGCGCCAGGAAAATTATCCTTGCATCTGCAATTGCTTCTTTCAGGGAAGTGGTAAAATGCAGTCTTTCTTCCTTTTGGTTTCTTAAAAAAATCTTTTCAAGCCCCGGCTCATAAATAGTTATTTTGCCGGAAGATAATTTCTTCACTTTCTTTTCATCGATATCAACGCAGGTAACATTATTACCCGTTTCCGAGAAACAAGTTCCTGTTACAAGTCCTACATAGCCGGTTCCAATTACTGCTAAATTCATTTTTATTTATTTATGTATTCTAAAACTTTTTTTGTGATATAACTCAATTGCTCTTCATCCATTTCGGTATGTATTGGCAAAGAAATTACTCTTTCAGTAAGCCAATCAGTTTTTTCAAGATTGTAATTTGCACCTCCAAAGGCGGCAAACATTTCCTGTCTATGAGCGGGAACAGGATAATAAATCATTGATGGGACATGCTGCTCTGATAAAAAGCTCACCAGGCCATCGCGGTATTTCCTTGCATCTTCAAAGTTCTTCAGAACTAAAGTGTATTGATGAAAAACGTGCTTGCAATATGGCGCCCGGTATGGGGTTGTAATTTTTTCATTTCCCGCAAAAGCATTGTCATAATAATCAGCCACCTTTATCCTAGCGTTAATGTAATCATCCAATAACGGAAGTTTTATATTCAATATTGCCGCCTGCAACGCATCGAGCCTTGAGTTGCATCCCACTATCTCGTGATAATACCTTGTTCTTTGCCCGTGATTTGCAATCATTTTCAATTTCTCTGCCAAAGTATCATCATTAGTGAAGATAGCGCCACCATCACCATAGCAGCCTAAATTTTTGCTGGGGAAAAAAGAGGTGCAACCAATGGTACCGATACTGCCGGTTTTCTTAACTGTTCCATCCTCAAAAAAGTAGCTGCCTCCAATAGCCTGCGCATTGTCTTCAATAACGGATAGATCATGTTCATTAGCAATCGACATTATTTCCTCCATTTTAGCGGAATGGCCATATAAATGCACAGGGACAATTGCTTTTGTTTTCGGAGTGATTGCTTTCTTTATCGCTTCGGGATCTATACAAAAAGTTGAAGGGTCTACCTCAACAAAAACAGGCTTTAGCCTTAGTAAGGCAATTACCTCTGTAGTGGCAACATAAGTAAATGATGGGGTAATTACTTCATCCCCTGGCTCAAGGCCAAGGGCCATCATCGCAATCTGAAGTGCATCAGTACCATTTGCACATGGTATCACATGATTTATTCCAAGATATTCCTCGAGGCTTGAAGCAAATTTATTAACCTGTGGCCCGCCAATAAAAAGTGAACTTTCAATTACACTGGAAACAGCCTCATCTACCTCTTCTTTTATCCTGAGGTACTGCTGCTTTAAATCCACCATTTGAAGGGGTTTCATACGCTTTTTTTAAAAGGGTGCAAAGATAGCAATTGAAATAAGAACTGGAAATTTCAAATATTGTACATTGAATCCGCTTGAAGAAATTAGATTTGTCAAAAAAATATCAGCTATTGATCGCATTTTATAACATCTTCCTGGTAATTTATTCAACGGGTATTAGGGTCGCTTCACTTTGGAATAAAAAAGCAAAACTATGGGTGAATGGCAGAAAGAACTTTTTCAAAAAATTACAAGATTCTTATTCGGTATCAAAGGGCAAAACGGTTTGGATGCATTGTGCAAGTCTTGGAGAATTTGAACAGGGCCGCCCGCTATTAAAAAAAATAAAAGATGCCTATCCTGATGTATCTATCGTTATCACTTTTTTTTCCCCTTCGGGTTATGAAATTGTAAAGAAGGATAAAGATTTCCGGCAGGTCTACTATATGCCGATGGATTCTGCTTCAAATGCGCGGGATGTGGTAGCCGGCTTTAAGCCAGACCTGGTATTGTGGATTAAATATGAGTATTGGTATTACTACCTGCGCGAATTAAAAAACAAAAACATCCCGGTCCTGCTTATATCCGGTGTTTTTCTGCCGAGCCAACCTTTCTTTAAATGGTATGGTAAATTCTGGATAAAAATGCTTGGTGTGTTTAGCCATTTTTTTGTTCAGAACAATTCTTCAAAAGAACTTTTACGGAGTTTAGTACAGGAAGATAAAATTACTATTTCAGGAGATACAAGATGTGATCGTGTAATTAGTATTGCATCGAATTTTATCGATATTCCTGGCATTGCGGCATTTTGCGGCGATCATAAAGTGGTCGTTGCGGGAAGCACTTGGGAAGATGATGAGGCTGAGTGGATTCATTTCGTAAGAGAGCACCCTACCATGAAATTTATT
The DNA here is from genome assembly GCA_038251675.1 of Chitinophagales bacterium. Taxonomy (GTDB): domain Bacteria; phylum Bacteroidota; class Bacteroidia; order Chitinophagales; family Chitinophagaceae; genus Ginsengibacter. The sequence goes on from JBBSBD010000053.1 coordinate 25,258, forward strand.
ATTGCGCCGCACGAAGTTGATGCTGAAAACATTGCTGATGTTAGAAAGGAATTTCATGGCTCGGTAACTTATTCGGAATGGCTCAATAATCAACCGGTGAGCAGTGATGGCAAGGAAGCGCCAAACTGCCTTATTATAGATAATATCGGAATGCTTTCACGTCTTTATAAATATGCAATGATAACCTATGTTGGCGGCGGTTTTGGTGATGACGGTCTTCACAATATATTAGAAGCCGCCGTATATAATAAACCCGTAATTTTTGGACCGGCATTTTATAAAAACTTCGAAGCGCAGGAACTAATTGATTGTAATGGTGCGATAAGTATTGAGAGCGCTTTAGAACTTGAAGAGGTTATGAATAATCTACTATCCAATGATGAAGAAATAATGGCTATGGGGCAAGCTGCCGGGCAATATGTTTATAAAAATGCTGGCGCTTCAGAAAAAATAATGAAATATATAAAAGGAAAAATATAATCATCACCGAAGCCATCGATCATAATTTTATGAGAATCTTCTTTTTACTAATTGGTCAAATTGCTTTACAACCGGGTGGCCATCATGCCAGCCTATCTTAACTTTGAGTTCCCGTTTTATCCAGTATTCAGCTTCAGCAAATATTGAGAAATTCTGGATGGTTTTTATACTTCTCTCGTACATAGCCTCGTCTCCCCGAAACAATTCGTTTAAAAATAAATACCTGTCATTTACACCTATGGCTTTTCTTAAATCTTTAATGGGTGTTTCAGTAAGTTTTTCCGAAAGTTCAATTTTAGCTTCCTTAAGCCTGTCGTTGAGTGATTCCTGGTATTCAAAGCGCTGTTCGTTCCTTTTTTCTGGCTTTTTTTCTATCGGAGTCTGGTGAGCCAGGGTTGGCATATCTTCAATAGGATCATATACAAAGCCTGGCTTGGCATTTGCGCTCATGGAATTTACTACCTCCGCATGTTTTTTTATTTGTTCCAGTTCTTCCTCAATCTCTTTTTCATCGACTTGTAATATTTCAAATAATTTTTCTTCCGGTTCAATTTCAGTCGCATTAGAGTAAACTTTGTTTTGTAAAATATTCATAACCGGAGGCATTATTACGGAGACCTTATCGCGATTTTTTTCAGGTTTACTTTCTCCAATACTTGCCAATTCCACCACTAACATTTGAGCAGTACGCAGCAACAATTCGGCAGAACTATTTTCATCAAGCTGCTTTTGTAATTTTTTTATGAGTGTTGACACTCTTTCCATCGCTAATTTTAAATAATGGTTTTTCAATTATGCAAAGGAAAAATGTTTGTCTTGAATTAACATAAATCATTAACCTTGCAATTGAGGCTAAGTTACAAATTGAATTCAAAATGAAATACAAAAATGTTTATAGAACCAAATTATAAGGGTGAACGAAGGGGTTGGATCGAAGTTATTTGCGGAAGCATGTTCAGTGGTAAAACAGAAGAACTTATAAGAAGATTAAACCGCGTAAAAATTGCAAACCTTAAAGCAGAAATTTTTAAACCATCAATTGATGTAAGGTATGACGAATTGAAAATAGTAAGCCATGATGAAAATAAAATACATTCCACACCCGTAGACAATTCGCAAACCATCCTTCTTTTAGCACAGGATGTAGATGTGGTAGGGATTGATGAAGCACAGTTTTTCGATGACCAGATAACGTTTGTTTGCGAAAAGCTTGCATTAAGAGGCATTAGGGTAATTGTGGCAGGGCTGGATATGGATTATAAAGGGAAACCTTTTGGACAGATGCCAAATCTGCTCGCCATCGCTGATTATATTACCAAACTTCATGCAATCTGCATGATATGCGGAAATATTGCCAATGTGAGTTATCGTAAGGTTGCAGGTGGAGCCCAGGTATTACTTGGGGAAAAAGATCTCTACGAGCCAAGATGCAGGCATTGCGCAACATTAAGTTAGTATTAGTCAAAAAAAACGAGCCTCAACTGAAGCTCGTTTTTAGTTAATAAAATTCAAAAGAGTTACCTGCTAATTACTAATTTTTGAGTTTGAACACCATTGCTGTTGTTCACTTTCAGGAAATACATGCCTGCACCTAGTTTGCTTACATCGAGGGTATTGTAATTAATTCCATCCCCTACGCTTACAGATTTACGAAGCACTTGTTGGCCAAGTGGATTGGAAATAATGATATCAGCATTTCCCTTTTTGTAAGCATCAAATGATACTGTAACAAGATTGGATGCGGGAACGGGATAAAGCCTCAGTCCTCCTCTTATAGTCGTAGGCACATCGGTAACAGGAGCATCCAGGCTAAAGTTTGTCGCACTCAATTGAATGTTCAAAGTGTAGCACTGTGTGTTGCTGAATGCACCGTTATAACCATATACATAAACAATGTACGAATCAATGGTGTTGGTATTTAAAGTGAAAGACTCGCTGGCAGTTCCTCTATTTTGGGAAGTTCTTAGAAGGAATCCGTTTGTTCTGTATAGTTGCATATCATAATCAGCAGGCAGGTTTGTAAGTGTTACCTGCACTCTTCTCTGGCTGGCCGTATTATTGAAAATATAATAATCATTATCTCCAGCGGAATTGATTTGCGCATTGATATCAACTCCAATACCTATTGCAGCCGGAGAAGCAAAAACATCATTTGGTTCATACTGATCAGAGCAGCCAGAAACCAGGGATGTAGTAAACTGCGCGCTGCTGTAATTACTGCTTCCTGACGAACAATTTGTTCTTACACGCCAATCGTAGGTTGTTGAGGCCAATAATCCTGAAATGCCTACCGAAGTGGACGTGGTAGCTGTTGCTGCACTTATCCATGTTGACGAACTGGTGGCTTTATAATCCACGTCATAATTGTTTCCCCCGCTTACACTACTCCACGAAACATTTGCAGAGGCTGATGTGATTGAAGAAGACGTTAATCCGGAAGGAGGATTACAAACTGCCGCAGCAGAAGTGGTAAATTGGGCAGTACTATAAGTACTACTGCCGGAGGAACAATTTGTTCTTACTCTCCAATCATACAAAGTTGAAGCAGATAAACCAGAAAGACTTACCGATATTGATGTAGTTGCCGTTGCGACATTTATCCAGGTTGAGGAACTATTTGCCTTATAATCCACATCATAATTATTTGCACCGCTTACACTATTCCACGAAACATTTGCCGAGCTTGTAGTGATGGAGGAAGAATTAAGTCCTGAAGGTGGATTACAAACTCCTGTAGACGCTGTTGTAAATTGCGCAAGGCTGAAACCACTGTTGCCGGCAGCACAGTAAGATCTAACTCTCCAATCATACGAAGTAGCTAAGGATAAACTTGAAAGATTTACGTTGGTGGCTGTTGTTGATGATACAACAGTTATCCAGGAACCAGAATTGGTAGGCCTGTATTGCACTGAATAGCTTGTAGAACCACTGGCGCTGTTCCATGAAAGATTGGCGCTATTAGTTGTTACAGAAGAAGCCAGTGCGGTAGGATCAATGCAACCAGATGCAGCCGCAGTTGAAAACTGCCCGGCACTATAAGTACTGCTTCCTGAGGCACAATTTGTTCTCACTCTCCAATCGTAAGAAGTAGAATAGGCTAAATTGCTCA
>JBBSBD010000054.1:0-28817 GCA_038251675.1 Chitinophagales bacterium
CCAAGCCAAAAACAAAAGGGTAAATTCTATTTACTGCAGCATTTTAAAGGTTGGATCGTTGAAACGGCTTCAGATTTTTTTAAAGTGAATGAAGCGCTGCTTATGGACTTCACCGTAAGTCAAAATCACGGAACAACATTCATTTATGTGTTACCGCTTTCTTCTACCCGGGCTCTTGTTGAATTTACTTTATTCACAGAAAACGTTTTGCAGCCAGAAGAATATGATACTGCTTTAAAAAAATATTTGAAAGACCATCTTGGTCTTAAAAGTTATAAAATAATTGAGGAAGAATTTGGCATTATTCCAATGACAAATGCAGAATTTCCTGGCTATGAAAACGGAATGCATCACATAGGAACCGCAGGCGGGCAAACTAAGGCTTCCACCGGCTATACTTTTAAATTTATTCAAAAGCAGGCTGATTCAATTATTAATGATTTAACTGCGGGAAAACTTTTGAGAGCAAATAGTTTCAAAAGCCGTTTCTATTTTTACGATACTACGTTATTGCATATTCTTTCTAAAAATCTTTTAGAGGGAAAGGAGATTTTTTCAATACTTTTTGAAAAAAATAGGGCTGCAACTGTATTAAAATTTCTTGACAATGAAACCAAAATTTCCGAGGAAATAAGGCTTTTCAGCTCCTTGCCAAAAATGGTATTTACTAAGGCTGCCATTAAAGAATTTTTGAAAATGATGATCCCGAAAGGCTTTTAAAATAAAGCCTTAGAAGATTTCATAATTTTTTTCCTGGTAAACTAAAACCCAACTATCGTATAAATTCAATCCGCGTTTTCTCTGTAAATTCGTATAAATGGAAACGGCACTCGACATACCAAAATATGTTTTAAATGAAGCTGAAGAAAAGAAAGATATTCTTCGGCATTACCGTGCTTTGCTGAGAATATTAAAGCCAAAATTAAAGCCCGGCGATAAAGAACTTGTAAGATCGGCGTTTGAAATTGCAGTGGAAGCCCACAAAACGATGAGGCGTAAAAGCGGCGAGCCATACATTTTACATCCAATTGCTGTGGCTATGATTTGTGTTGAAGAAATAGGCCTCGGTGTTCGAAGTACGATCTGTGCCCTTATGCACGATACAGTTGAAGACACAGATATAACACTTGAGGATGTTCAAAGAGAATTCGGAAGCGAAATCGCAAAAATAGTTGATGGCCTTACGAAAATTTCCACCGTTCTTGATGCCAACTCATCTAAACAGGCAGAGAATTTCAAAAAAATATTACTCACACTCACCGATGACCCAAGAGTAATTTTAATTAAGCTGGCAGACAGGCTTCATAACATGCGGACACTCGATAGCATGAAGCGCGAGAACCAACTTAAGATTTCTTCAGAAACGGTTTATGTATATGCACCGCTTGCACACAGGATGGGGCTGTATAATATTAAAACCGAGATGGAAGATCTTTCCATGAAATACATGGAGCCTGATAGTTACCGCTACATTGCCCAAAAGCTGGATAATACAAAAAGAGAACGTACACGATACATCAATGATTTTATAAGGCCGGTAAAAGAAAAGCTGCAACAGGGGAAATTTGATTTCGAAATTTATGGCCGTCCCAAAAGTATCCACTCGATATGGAACAAAATGAAAAAGAAGGGTGTTTCTTTTGACGAGGTATATGACTTGTTCGCGATTCGTGTAATATTAAATTCGCCGCCAGAAAGAGAAAAGGAAGATTGCTGGAAAGTATATAGTACAGTAACGGACGAGTATAGTCCTGCACCGGAACGCCTGCGTGACTGGTTAAGCAATCCGAAAAGCAATGGATATGAGGCGTTGCATACAACTGTAATGGGGGCGCAAGGTAAGTGGGTGGAGGTGCAGATACGTACCAAAAGGATGAATGATATCGCAGAAAAAGGCCTGGCAGCCCATTGGAAATATAAAGAAGGCACTAATGAGGAAAATCGTTTCGATAGCTGGTTTCAACAGATAAGAGACATGCTTGCCAGCCAGGATACCAACTCAATTGATTTCCTGCAGGACTTTAAGGTTTCATTTTTAGCCGAAGAAATTTATGTATATACTCCAAAAGGAGATGTAAAAATGTTGCCAATCGGGGCATCAGCACTTGATTTTGCATTTGCCGTACATACCGCCGTTGGAGAAAAATGCATAGGGGCAAAGGTTAATCATAAGCTTGTTCCTCTTGGGCATAAGCTGAGAAGCGGAGACCAGGTTGAAATTATTACTTCTACCAAGCAAAAGCCGAGCAGAGAATGGTTAAAGCTTGTGGTGACACCGAAGGCAAAAACTAAAATAAAAGATTCCCTTAAAGAAGAAAAACGAACTATTGCCGAAGATGGTAAAGGTATCTTGCAGCGTAAGCTTGATCATATTGGTGCAGCTATGAACCAGGCAAATATTGATGAGCTTACAACTTACTACAAACTTCCATCACAACTGGATCTTATGTATGAAATTGCTATAAAGAAAATTGACCTGAAAGAGCTGGCTGAATTCACGATTCTTGGCGATAAAATTCATCCGCCAAAAATCATAAAGCCTGAAGAAAAACATGAATCCGAAGGCAAGCATGTAAATAAAAAAGATACCGAGCTCATAATCTTTGGTGAGAGCAGTGACAAAATAATGTACACATTAGCCAATTGCTGCAAGCCAATCCCGGGGGATGATGTATTTGGATTCGTAACGCAAGGCGAAGGCTTAAAAATTCATAGGACCAACTGCCCTAACGCGGCAAGGCTTTTATCGAACTATGGGCATAGAGTAGTAAAAACTAAATGGGTCAAGAACAAGGAGATTTCTTTTTTAACAGGTATCAAAATTGTGGGCCTGGATGATGTGGGGGTAATTAACAAAATAACGAACCTTATAAGCGGCACTCTAAAAATTAATATCAATGCGCTTACCATCGAGGCAAAGGATGGCTTATTTGAGGGGAACATAAAAGTATATGTTCATGATAAGGATGAATTGGAAGACCTTGTTGAAAATCTAAAAAGTTTACCCGGTATTGAAAGTGTTGACAGGTACGATACTGAATAGTGGGTGATGAAAAGTTATTTAGTTGTTGGCTTCTGACTCCTTGACCATCTAACATTTCAAATAGTATCTTCGCCGCCTAAATGTATAAGCTGCTTCGTAATATTTTATTTTGGTTTGATGCTGAAGACGTGCATTATTTTTCCATGAACCTTCTTAAGTTTTTTTGTAAAAATTCTTTTATAAAAAATTTCCTGCAAAAAAAATTCAATCCAAAAAGTGCAAGCCTCAATAGAAATCTTTTCGGACTTTCATTTTCGAATCCTGTCGGGCTTGCAGCCGGGTTTGATAAAAACGCAAAATACCTAACAGAACTGGCCATATTGGGTTTTGGTTTTGTCGAAATTGGCACGGTTACCCCGCTTCCACAGGAGGGAAATCCCAGGCCAAGATTATTTCGTTTGCCCAAAGACAAGGCAATTATTAATCGCATGGGATTTAACAATGATGGTATGGCAGCAGTTGCCGGCAGGTTGAGAATATACAGGAAAAAACAAAATCCGGAAACTGGTTTCTCTAATCTTATCGTTGGAGGAAATATTGGAAAAAATAAAAATACTCCAAATGACGAAGCATGGAAAGATTATGAAAAATGCTTTATGGCGTTACACGATTATGTAGACTATTTCGTTGTAAATGTAAGTTCCCCAAACACTCCCGGATTGCGGGATCTTCAGCAAAAAGACTCATTAAGAAAAATTCTTTCTCACCTGCAGCATCTCAATACGACCCAAAAAATACAAAGGCCGTTACTTCTAAAAATATCGCCCGATTTAGGTGTTGAAGAGCTGGATGATATAATTGACCTTTCTGTAGAAATAAAGCTCGATGGACTGGTTGCATGCAACACTACAATAAGTAGGGAAAATTTACTTACCGGCGATGCACAAATAAAAAAAATTGGGGCGGGAGGATTGAGTGGAGAACCTTTGGGCAAAAGATCAACTGATATTACCAGGTACATTGCAGAAAAGACAAATGGAGTAATTCCAATCATTACTAGCGGAGGAATATTTACCGGGCAAGACGCGATTGATAAATTTGAAAACAATGCATCTCTTGTCCAGGTGTGGACAGGGTTTATTTACGAGGGGCCGGGCATTGTAAAAAATATTTGTAAATCATTAACGTAATTTTATACGGGTAATAAACAAAAAAATTAATGGGCTATTTATTTACATCTGATAGTATAATCAGTTTTTTTATTCTTGTAATCCTGGAAATTGTTTTGGGAATTGATAATGTAATTTTTGTAAGCATTATCATAAATCGCTTACCCGAAGAAAAGCACAAAAAAGCGAGGCTGTTTTGGGTTATTACAGGCAGCATCGTGAGAAGTTTGTTGTTGCTGGCACTCGGGTGGTTGCTGTCACAAAAAGGAAAAGCAGTTTTTACAATTTTTAATAAAGGCTTCGATCTTGCAAGTATTGTAATGCTGGTGGGAGGGCTTTTTTTAATTTATAAATCCGTACATGAGATCCATCAGAAGCTTGAAGGCGAAGACATGAATGTTCAGCAGAGAAACAAAAAAGCTTTCAGTTTTACCCAGGCACTCGTTCAAATAGTTTTGGTGGATATGGTTTTTTCATTCGACAGTATTATTACCGCGGGTGGTACCGCAAAACATGTTGAAATAATGATCGCGGCGGTATTGATCGCCATGATGATCATGTTTTCATTTAGTCCTAAAATTGCAGCTTTCATTCATAAGCATCCTACATTTAAAATGCTTGCGCTTTCATTTCTTGTAATGATTGGGCTTAGCCTCGTAATAGAAGGATGGAATTCTGAAAAGGCAGAAGACTTGAATCTGAAAAATTATATCTATTTCGGAATGGCTTTTTCATTTGTGGTGGAACTTCTCAATATGAGAGTAAGGAAAACTCAACCAACTAAATTGGTTGAGTTGAATGAGCCACATTACCAAGCCGACGAAAAGAATGAAGGAGACCAGGCAAAATAGTATGCTCATCAATATTGTGCATCTTGCCTATGATTCACATTCCATATTCACTTACCAGGTAAATCAAGGCGGCCATATTTGCCGCGCCAAGTTTTAACTCCCTTTCGCTTACATTTTCAAATACGTCTGTAGCGGCGTGGTGAATATCAAAATATCTTTGGCTATCCGGGCTAAGGCCGGCAAGAGCTGCGCCTATTTTTTTTAAAGGGCCAATGTCAGAACCTCCACCTCCATTGGCAAAATTGTAAACTCCATAAGGATAGAACAAGTATTTCCACGCCATTATCTTACTTCGTTGAGCTTCTGTCATTTCAAGGCTAAAGCCGCGAGGTGTAAATCCACCTGCATCGCTCTCAAGAGCAAATATGTGTTTTTCGTTTTTTGATTTTGCCTCTTCCAGGTATGCTTCCGAACCGCGGCCTCCATTTTCTTCATTCACAAATAGGACTGCCCTGATGGTTCTTTTGGGTTTTATTCCCAGGGCAATTAAAGTTCTTAACACTTCCATGCTTTGCACTACGCCTGAGCCATCGTCATTCGCGCCTTCCGCAAGATCCCAGCTATCCAAATGTCCGCCTACGGTAATAATTTCATCAGGGTATGTTGAACCTTTTATTTCACCAATTACATTATAAGCTTTTTCATCTGGAAGCATTTTGCTATTAGTTTTAAACCATACCCTTGATACATTTTTTTTCATGAGCTCTTTGCTCAGTAATTCTGCATCGTTGGTACTTATTGCTACCGCAGGTATTTTTGGAAAAGAGTCATTGTAAATAGTTACACCGGTGTGTGGATAATTATTTAGATTAATGGCAAGTGAGCGTACTATAGCTCCAACCGCGCCATATTTTGCAGCCATTGCCGGGCCTCTCACCCTGGAAACGCCGCTTTCACCATAAGCCCTGAAAGTTTCTATATAAGTGGGATTCATCTTAAAATTGAAGAAGATTATTTTACCCTTTATATTCGAGAGTCCCAGGTTTTCCAGTTCGCTCATACTTCTCACTTCCAGAACCGGTGCCGAAACACCGCCAGGAACAGTACCGACCGAATTACCTAAAGCAGTGAGATGAAGTTGAAATTTTCTGCCATTGGAAAAAGTTATTTGTCCTTCTTCCTTATTTCCTCTTACCCAATGCGGAACCATACATGACTGAAGGTAAATGGTATCAACACCAATTTCTTTCAGCATTTTTTCAGTAAGTTGAACGGCTTTAAAATGATTTGCTGAACCTGAAAGGCGCGGGCCAACCTGCTTACACAATTTTTCCAGGTTGGTGTAAGCCGTTCCGCTAGTCATTGTTTCATCCACAATTTTTTTGACCATGTCAATATCTGTGGCTTGCGGAAAACCTTTTATCGCCAGGAAAATACAAATAAGAACAAACGCATTTTTTTTCATAGAGCTTGTAGTTACAATTTTGAATTTTATCTTACCTCCATCACCTTACCAACAATATATTTCGCATCTCCTTGCCACGTGTTGCCATTTTCTCTTTTTAGCGAAGGCTCATATCTTTACCTTCGAGTCTACCAGGGCTGTGACCCCTTCCTTATAAATGAAAGTAACATTAATAAGTATGAAGAAGATTATACCGGTAATTACAATCCTGGTAAACCAAAATAAAATTTTCTTAACCAAAAATACTTTCCGCAAACATAAACAATCCGTTCAAAAATATCGTTTGTATAGACGGTTCAGTGCCTGAAAAAAGAAATTGTAATTTGCGCAGAATTTCAAAAATTATCCGCTTTATTCCGGATAACTGGTTATTAACATTAGCATTAAAAATTTAAGTATGAATATAGGAATCGTTTGCTATCCTACCTATGGTGGAAGCGGGGTTTTAGCAACGGAACTGGGAAAGGCTCTTGCAGACAAAGGTCATAATATTCATTTTATAACGTACCAGCAACCTGTGAGATTGGGAGGTTTCCATGCGAATATTTTTTATCATGAAGTAAGAGTTCCTACCTACCCTTTGTTTGATTATCCGCCTTACGAAACGGCTCTTGCCAGTACAATGGTTGATGTAATAACAAATAATAGCGTTGAGCTATTGCACGTACATTATGCAATTCCTCATGCTTCTGCGGCGTATATGGCAAGGCAAATTCTTTTGAAGGAAGGAATAGATATACCCGTGATTACAACCCTACATGGCACTGATATTACTTTAGTGGGAAGAGATAAGACTTATTCGCCTGTTGTTACATTTTCAATGAATGAGAGTGCTGCTCTTACTGCCGTTTCCAGGAATTTAAGGGATGAAACCTTTAAGAATTTTAAAATAGAAAAGGAAATAGAGGTTATTTACAATTTTGTAGATGTAAAGCGTTTTAATCGCAAACCGGTAAATGCTTTCAAACAAATAATTGCTCCTGATAATGAAAAGATAATACTTCATGCTTCCAATTTCCGAAAGGTGAAGCGGGTGCCTGATGTAGTGAAAGTGTTTGAACAATTAAATAAAAAAATTCCTTCCAAACTTTTATTTGTAGGAGACGGCCCCGAACGTTCTTTTGTTGAGAGGGTGTGCCGTGAAAGTGATTCGCATGCGGACATAAGATTCCTGGGAAGGCAGGAACAGATGGAAGATATTCTTGCAATATCAGACCTGTTTATTTTGCCAAGCGAGTATGAAAGTTTTGGTCTGGTTGCATTAGAGGCAATGGCTGCCGGTGTACCGGTAGTATCGACGAATGCTGGAGGATTGCCCGAAATCAATATTGAAGGTGTCACCGGATTTCTTAGCGACGTAGGCGATGTTGATGATATGAGTAAAAAGATAATAGGCCTTTTTAGTGATGAAAAGGCATTTGAAAAAATGAGAAAGAATGCTTTCAGCCAGGCTCAAAAATTTGACATAGATAAGATTGTGCCAGAATATGAAAATCTTTACAAAAAGGTTTTAGGAGGATAATCGTTAATGGCAACAAATTACAATTACCGGATACACTGTGCTTATTTTTTCAACCATTGTTCAGGGTTTACATTATTACTTTCTTTCATAATAATAAAGTCAACCTGGCCCTGTCCTTCGTCATTTGATCCAGCTTTTCCTATTACCTGCCCGGTTTTTACATTGTCTCCTCTTTGGACATTCGCAGAGGCAAGGTTACTGTAAACAGTAAAATATTTACCATGCTTTAAAAACACTGCTTGCTTATCTTCAATGTAACTTACAAGTGTTACTTCCCCGTCAAAGACAGCTTTCACCGGCTCCCCTATTTTAGCGCCGATTGTAACTCCGGGATTATCATAGTCGATTCCTCCGGGCAACGTAATTCGTCCAAAATGCGCACTTATGAATCCTGCAGCTGGCCATGGCAGAGATCCGCGATTTCGCTCAAAATTCGCGTCAAGGGCCTTGTCTGCTTCCGTAGATACCAGTACGCTACCTGTTGGTCTTTTTTCAACTGGCGCTTTTGTTGTTTTTGTAATGGTTGTGTTTGATGCCGAAGAGTTATTAGTCGCTGGTGCATTCTTTTTCGCAGCCGCCAACCTTTCTTTTTCTTTCTTAGCAGCGTCTGCACGAGCTATTTCTATCTCCCGGCGAATCATCGCCGAAATCATGTTTCTCAATTTGGCATCTTGCTTTTTTTTATCATTTACCTGTGCCGTTAATTCCTTTTGTTGGCCTTTAATTTTATTTACAATCAACTGTTTTTCCTGCTGCTGTCTTTCAAGTAACGTCAATTCTTTGTCACGTTCTTCAAGCACAACATTTTTTCTTTCCTTTGTCCCGGATAAAACTTTTATTCTGTCTTCCAGCATCCGCTGAGTTGTTAGAATATTTTCGGCCTGCATCTCGCGATAGTTCCGGTATGATTTCAGGTAAGCAACCCTCTTTATAGCATCATTGAAACTTGATGCTGAAAAAATAAAATTCAGATAATCATAATTACTGCGATTCATGTAAGCATACACCATGCTTTTTGCATATTCTTCTTTAAGAGTATCAAGCACACGGGACATTTTTTGAATGTCTTTTTGGGCCGTGTATATGTTATTATCAAGATTTTTTATTTCGCCGCTTATGTTGTCAATAACATTTCCCTGCAGATCAATTTTTTTATTGATAAGGGTCAGGCCACCTATAGTTACTTTAGCTGTTTTCCTTACTTCGGCCAATGCCCTTTCAGTTTCAGCAATTTCCTGTTTCAATTTTTCACGTTCTTTTTGCAGGGCATCTTTATCCTCGGGCTGCTGTGCGCCAGCATTTAAAGTAAAAAAAAGAAATATCAATATGGTTACAATTTTCCTTTGCATACACATAAAATTTGATAAAAAGAAAATGGGTTAATGATATGCATTAAAGTAACAATTATTTTGTTTTATAATTTGGTGGAATCACAAAGTGGAATGATAATTCCTTGTTAAACTCATACTGTTTATAAGACAAGTTAATATCAACTTTTGTTTTTTCAGCAACTGTTATCTCACGGCCCGTTGCAAAGTAAACTCCGTTATTTTTTTCATAATCACTATAAGTAATATCGGCTGTTCGGTTCTGGCTTACATCCAAATCATCTAATTTACTTCTTTCTATAAGATTATTATCGGCAGAGACGGTAATCAGGTTCTTAAAAAACTTGCCAATGGTGCCGATCAGGAAATGATTTTCTGTTTGCCTGTAAGCAACCACACTGTCACCTACATATATAGGATTCCCAATGAGTATATCCTGTAAAGTCGAAAAATTTAAAGGGATGTGTGTAATTTTTTCAATGTAGTTGAAGGGGTGATATTCTACGACCTTATCTAATTTATTTACAATCGTGATACTATCTTTTGTGATAAGAATTTTGAAGGCCTCAATGCTGAGAAAGGTTGCGCTTATCGAAACCCATAAAACGCTGTCAGTATAAAGTCTTATAAACGCATTAAAGTCGGGTTGTTTCCCCCTGCTGTCTTCATATTGAACTTTAATTTTTGAAGAGAAGGTTGTGAAAGAAATCCTGTTTTTTTTCAGAGAATTTAAAACGCTTATTGCTCCCTTAAGCGAATCTTCTTTGACTGCCGGCGGATTAACTATTACGAGCGAATCTTTTTTGTTAACCGCACTATTTAATTTTTTCGTCGACCTGCATCCTTCAGCAAGGTAAAGTAAGCCAATGCCAAAAATTATTAGAATAATCTGCCTTCCCATTCAATTTCTTTTTTTACGTTTATAATTTGCCCGTGTGTCCAAAGCCTCCTTCTCCTCTCGTAGAAGATTGTAATTCTACTACTGGTATCCAGTTTGCTTTCTCGACTTTCGAAATAACGATTTGGGCTATGCGCTCACCATTTTTGATAGAATACTCCTGCTTTGACAAATTAATAAGAATCACTTTTAATTCTCCACGATAATCACTATCGACGGTTCCGGGTGAATTTAAGCAGGTAATGCCATGATTGATCGCCAAACCGCTACGTGGCCTAACCTGTGCCTCGAAACCTAATGGTATTTCAATAAAAATTCCTGTGGGAATCATTGCTCTTTCCAGTGGTCGTAGTACTACAGGAGATTCAAGATTTGCTCTCAGATCGAGCCCGGCGGAACCGTTAGTTGCATATTCAGGCAAGTTATTTCCTGAAGTATTGATGATCTTTATGGCCACTTCCTGCATGGCAACAAAGATAAGAATGCAAATGAGGCGATGAAAAAAAATTACTTCGGCTTATTTATCGATTCTATCAAGGTTGTTGCATACGCCGCAACCCCTTCCTCACGACCTACAAAGCCCATTTTTTCGGATGTAGTTGCTTTTATTGAAACTGCATTTTCTTCGATAAAAAGTAATTCGGAAATTACCTTTCTCATAGCAGGAATGTAAGGTTGCACTTTGGGCTTTTCTATACAAATAGTCGAATCAATATTTCCAATCTTATAGCCTGCCTTTTGAATGAGCATGAATGTTTTTTGAAGTAAGATTTTGCTGTCAATATTTTTGAATTCATCTGATGTATCAGGAAAATGAACCCCAATATCTCCCAGGCATGCCGCGCCAAGTAACGCATCACAAATAGAATGCAATAACACATCTGCATCGCTGTGACCCAATGCACCTTTGTCGTGAGGTAAGTTTACACCGCCTAACCAGAGCTCCCGACCTGTTACCAACTGATGAAAGTCAATTCCAAAACCTATTCTGAACGACATTGATGAATATTTTAATATTGAAATTTTTGTACCAAAAATATGGTTGTATTTGACTAAAGTAGCATAATACTTTGGACTTTGTACATGGGCTTTCCAACATAGGTATCTAATAAAAATGCCCCACTGATTTTGTGAGGCATAGAAAATTATTTGTGGAAGTTATTATTGACTTACGCCCGGGGCAGAATCTTTATCAAGATTAAAAATTAGACTGAAGCGCAAAGTGTTTGACAATGGATTTCTGTTAATGCCATTTCCTGAAGGAATAAGATAAGAGAAGTTCAATCCAAACATATTGTAATTTAATCCTGCTCCTACGGTAAAATATTTGCGATCTCCTTTAGTGGGTGCTTCGTAAAAATAGCCAGCCCTGAAAGCAAACTGATCGTTATAAGAATACTCCGCACCTACCGAAACCTGGAACTCTTTTATTTCCTCGCTAAAGCCGCCAGGTGCATCTCCAAAGGAACTGAACCAACTGCTTAACACACCTTTGCTATGATAGTTTGCAAGGCCTGCGGAATCGCCTATAGCAGGTGGAGTAGGAACAAGCAGTTTATTAATATCAAGCCCAAATGTAATTTTATTTGTTTCATCAAATGCCTTTACATAAGCAACCCCCAAGCCGAGGTTGGCAGGAATAAAGTCCTTTTCAGAAGCATCATTTGTGTACGAAATTTTTGTACCGAGATTAGAAAGTGTAACACCCCAGTTTAACCCTGAACCATCCGCACTGCCTGCTGTCCCATCATGAAATACTGAAAGGTCTGCTGCCACTGAATTTCCCGTCTTATAGGTTGAGCCGCTTGCTGATTGCCCGCTGGCCAGATTTGAATTGATATATCTTAGCGCGATTCCAAGACCTAATTTATCCGTTAGCCTACGTGAATAACCTGCATCAAAAGCAAACTCCCTGGGCCTGTAAGTTTGAAGGTCGTTACCAAGGTTATCAGTAAATTGAATATTACCCAAGCTAAAATATCGCAGCGAAGCCGAAATAGCCTGAAATTCATCTAGCTTATAATAACCGGCCGCGGAAGCAAGATACACATCATTAAGATCGAGTCCCTTAAGCCACGGCGTATATGTTAGTGCAATAGACGATTTGCTCACGGCAAATGGAATTTTTGCCTGGTTCCAAAAAGATGAATTTGCATCAGGTGTAGTTGCTATACCTACATCACCCATGCCGCCAGATCGTGCATCCGGGGAAATTCTCAAAAAAGGTACGGCGGTGGTAACAACGTTTATTGGATTTGTATTGCTTTGCGCGTTAACGACAAATGCCGACCCCATCAGCATTAATAATGCCGTTAATCTCAAAGTTGCTTGTTTCATGTGTAATTTTTGCTTGGTTAGGTAGAGCTAAACTTTATAGAAATTAGTTTTTGGAATTGTAAAAGTAAATTTTTTATTGAAACGTGCAATTAAAATATGAAATACAAGGTAAATGCTGGCAAGGTATTTCAGGGTTTTTAAAATCCCTGGTTTTGTTTTTATTATGTTTTGACTAAAGTGCTTTATAGTTTAAATACAGCTCTGAAACCCCATATTATTTTTTGGCACCACAATATTGATATCAACGCGGGACGGAATAAAAATATTGCGTGCAAATCCATTGCCACAAAACAATGCAAATAAATTTTTCCATGTATATATGCCAAATGATATTTTACTTTTTTTCATTAAACTTTCAAGTGAGGCATACATAATAGAAATGTCATCAGCACTGGATATGTGAAGGCTTTGCAAAAGTATTTGGATGTATAAAAATTGATTTTTAAATGACAAATCAAAATCAAATAAAGTATTTATATTCGCTGTTACAAATCGTTGCCCTTACACAATAACACAGAAAACCTTTCGTTAAATAATCTGCAAAACGAATGCACATGCTAAAATCAATATCTGCCGTGAAAATTTTAACTTTATTACTTGCCTCATTGATAGTATTCACTTCCTGCCATAAGAAGAAAGACAAGTCTTCTGTAACCGGATGGAATTACGATGACAAAAATTATGGAAACTTTCATGTTTTGAAAGCTAAAGAGCAGAAGGCTGGCCCAGGCCTCGTCTTTGTTCAGGGAGGTACCTTTACAATGGGTGCCAAGGAAGAAGATGTTATGGGAGACTGGAACAACGTTCCCCGCCGCGTGAGTGTAAACTCATTTTACATCGATGAAACGGAAGTGGCAAACGTGCACTACCGCGAGTATTTATATTGGTTAAGCAATACTTTTGATAACGATACTGCCATTATGAAAATGGCATTGCCCGATACATTGGTTTGGAGAAGCGAACTTGCATACAACGAGCCGTATGTTGAATATTATTTCAGATACCCTGCATATAATTATTATCCCGTTGTAGGCGTTACGTGGGAGCAAGCACATGATTTTTGTGTGTGGAGAACTGACAGGGTGAATGAAAAAGTCTTAATCGATAAAGGCTATCTTAACAAAAAGGCTCCTTTGGCCGCTATGAAAGGCGGACAGGGTGAACAGACTTTTAATACGGACACTTACCTAATGAATCCTGACGAGATCAATAATAAAACTGCTCCTAAAAAAGGTGGTTTGAAAGATGTAAGCGGCAGGGCAAGAAAAGTGATCACGTTTGAAGATGGTATTTTATTACCAGGTTATCGTTTGCCTACAGAAGCTGAATGGGAGTACGCCGCTTATGGTATAATAGCTCAAAATCCAAGTCCTCGCACTAAAGAAAAGAACCATGGTGAGGAAGTTATTTCCAACCAACAAGTATATTCATGGAGTAAAAACGTAAACGGACTTCGTGATAATCGCCGTGGAAGCTGGCAAGGTCAATTCCTTGCAAACTTCAAAAGAGGGAATGGTGATGTAATGGGTGTTGCCGGAGGCTTAAATGACCGTGCAGCTATCCCTGGTCCAATCAAATCATTTTATCCTAATGGATATGGTTTATATAATATGAGCGGAAACGTGAGTGAGTGGGTTGGAGATGTTTATCGTCCTCTCACTTCTCTGGATGAAGATGATGTAAATCCTTATCGTGGTAATAAGTTTACAAAGTTTTATAAGAACAGCCAGGGCGAGTATGAAAGAGATACACTGGGACGTTTGAAAAAAGAAGTGGTAACTGATGCCGAATCAGTATCACGCCGCAATTACCAAAAAGGCGATGTTATTAACTATCTTGATGGCGATTCAATTTCTGCGGTTACTTACGGATATGGCATCACATCATTAATAAGTGATAAATCACGTGTTATTAAGGGTGGAAGTTGGAATGATATGCCGTATTGGTTATCACCGGGAGCAAGACGCTACCTTGAACAGGATCAGGCGAGCAGCACCGTAGGTTTCAGATGCGCAATGACAAGACTTGGCAGCCCGGAGGGAAATGGATTCAAAGAGGGAAATATTTTTGGAAAGCGTAAGCAGAATAAAAAGAAAAAAGCCTAATCATATATTTTTAATAATCAAAGCCTCTTATTTACCGTAAGAGGCTTTTTTCATAATACTAACCTTGATTGATAATATAAATTTGCGACTATGACTATTGAAGAAATTTATCAGATTTACCGGCAATATCCGTCCATACAAACTGACACGCGAAAGCTTAAAAAAGATGATCTGTTTTTTGCCCTCAAAGGTCCAAATTTTAATGGCAATGAGTTTGCACAAAAGGCTCTTGAAATTGGCGCAAACCGGGTAATTGTCGACGAAAAAATGTCATTTGATGACGATCGCATAATTACTACAAAAGATGTTTTGGCGACCTTGCAGGAGCTTGCAAAATTTCATCGCATGCAATTAGATAAATTATCTTCTTCAAAAAAGATTCCCTTTATAGCTATTACTGGCAGCAATGGCAAGACAACAACGAAAGAACTTCTTAGTAAGGTTCTATCTTCTAAATTTAAAACTTACACAACAGAGGGGAATTTGAATAACCATATTGGAGTTCCTCTTACAATTTTAAAAATGAAAGTGGATGCCGAAATGGCGGTCATTGAAATGGGCGCCAACCACCTTGGAGAAATAGCGGGATATTGTAAATATGCCAGGCCCACCCACGGGCTTATTACAAATTGCGGTAAAGCTCACCTTGAAGGATTTGGCAGTATCGAAAATGTAAAAAAGGGTAAAGGTGAATTATTTGATTACCTGCGTAACCACTCAGGTAGCGCGTTTGTAAATGGCGATGATGAAGCTGTTTTTAGATTAGCAAATGGTATACATGAAATTATCTCTTATGGAAGAGAAGGCAAAAGTTTAAAGGGAAACATAATTAAGAGCGATCCTTTCCTGGAGGTAAATATTTTCGGCGAAAGGCCAATCAACATAAAAACAAACCTGGTGGGCTCGTATAATTTTTCAAATGTAATGGCAGCGGTTTGCATCGGCCGCTATTTTGATATTGATGATCAAAAAATAAAGGAGGCAATTGAAAATTACAGTCCGTCGAACAGCCGTTCACAGTTGATAAAAAAGGGTAGCAATACTATTATATCAGATACGTACAACGCAAATCCTGGCAGCATGAAAGCGGCTATTGAAAATTTTGCGTCCATGGCCGGAGACAAAAAAATCTTATTACTCGGCAGTATGATGGAATTGGGTGAGAACACAAAAAGCGAACATGAAGCTATCGTTTCACTTATTAATAAATATGAATTTGAAAAAGTTGTCTTTGTCGGAAAAGGTTTCGGGGAAATTTCAAATAAATATATCAATTACGAAAGTGCATTACAGGCACGTGAGTGGCTAAAGAAATTACAGCCTGAAAATGCTCTTATTCTTGTAAAAGGCTCCCGGTCTATGCAAATGGAGAAAGTTCTTGAATGATTTTGTAGATTTGCCGTCCTTTTAAAAATGGAGACTTGTCCGAGTGGTTGAAGGAGCACGCCTGGAAAGTGTGTATACGGGAAACTGTATCAAGGGTTCGAATCCCTTAGTCTCCGCTAAAATATTTTATAAAAATTCAGAAAATATTCTTTCGCTTTACCAGCTGCTACCGCCACCACCTCCGAATCCGCCGCCGGAGAATCCTCCCCCCCCGCTAAAACTACCTCCGCTGCTTCCGCTGCTGTGTGGTGAACTATAGAAAGTATTGGTCATAGTCTTCATCGAGTTGTCAAGGCTATTCATGAACATAAGCGTATTGAAATTACTCCCTGCATAACTGCCGTGGTACCACGAAGGTGGTGGAACATCAAGCCCTTTTAATTTATCTTTCCATTTATCGGCGACATCAAATACAATTGCATAAGGCAACACCTTATCAAAATAATTTTCGTCCTGCTTTAAAAAATCCTGTAAACGATCTTTCTCAACCGATTTTATAAACTCTTTAAATCCCAATAATTTTTGATACAGTGCGGTTCCTTTTGGAGTTTTTTTAGACATTAGTAGTCCAAAGATTAAAATGAAAACCCCGCTTGCTGCTATCGCGATTCCCATCCATTTATTTTCGTACCAATAGCTCACCATTTTTACTATTCCTAAGGCTAACATTACAAAGCCAAGAAGTGAAAAAAATGCTACCATTCCCCTCGAATATTTCACGTAGTAGTCACTCCTGTCAATCTCTCTTTGAAGTTCTGTCCTGGCAGTATTCATGGATGTATAGAGCTTATCTTTTAGGTCATTGAGTTGTACATGATCACCCGATTTAAAAATTCCATTGAAAAAAGTTTTTTCGAATGTGAGTGCGCTTGAAGGGAGATCTTTCAACTTTATAAATTCATATTCTTTAGTCTTCACCAGTCCTAATAAATGTTTTTTTTCTGTTTCATTTATTTGTAAATATCCGCCTGCGCCCCAATAGGGAACTAATGCAGTAAGGTCTCTGCGGTCGAGCTTTCCATCGATAATGTATCCCGAAATTCCCGGGCTAATATTTTCGGGTGGATAAAATTCAGTTTGAACAGTTACTTCATCATCTTTACCCCACCGTTTCCATACATAAAACATTCCTGCAAAAATGATAATCGGCAACAGTAGCCAATAAATTCCACGGAATGTATAATTAGGCTTTGTTAAATAACCATTAGGAAAGCCGATCCCAACCGTTAATCCTTCATAGGCATTTAATGGGGCCGTAGTGTGGCCGGTAAATGTTGTGTTGTCACTCCATGTTGTTTTTGCGTTATGCTCTTTTGAACCTACAGAACCTGTTGCTAAAAAATAGTTTGATGTATCGGAGAGTTCTTGCGGTAGCTTGATTGTAAAATTTACAGATTTGATGGTGGTTGCCCATTCATTGCCAACTAAGTTGAAATAAAATTCGGAATGGTCTTTAAAAAAATTTATAGCATTTTCTATGTGGTAAGTAATAATGAATTGCTGGTCGTTGCGAATGTATTCATTTGCCGAACCAATTTTTATAGATTTGTAATCTCCTTCATTAATTACGGCATACTTCCATCCCGGAACATTAATATTGTCAATTATTATCCTGTTGTACCCGTCGGCCTGCAATGGCATACTTGCCCTATTTGCGCCTTCTGGTAAAGATTGCAATTTATATTTGTAGGGAATTTTCCGGATGATACCGTGCCTGGGTTCACTGAATAAAACGTTTATTTTTTCAGCAATATCAAGCGACGCATCTTTATTAATTTTTACATCAATACCATACTGCTGTATTGTAAAATATTCCTGGGCTCTTGCGGTGCCAATAACAAAAACTAAAAAGAAAATAATTATAAAAAGTTTCTTCATCTAAAATGAATTAAAACTTTACTTCAACATTTTGTGCTTCCGCCTGGTTGTCCAGTTCATAAAATTCCCTTGCCTTAAAACCCGCAAAGTTGGCAACAATTACTCCCGGAAATTGCTGTATAGAAGTGTTGAAATCTCTTACCGTTGCATTATAATAGCGTCGTGCATTCCCAAGATCGCCCTCAATGGATTGAAGAGCCGTTTGCAGCTCAAGGAAGTTTTGATTTGCTTTCAATTCCGGGTAGCTCTCAGCCACGGCAAGTAATCCCCGGAGTGCACCACCTAAAACCTGGTTTGCTTGTGCGGCGCCTTGCACATCTCCCGCAGGTACTGCTGCTGCTGCATTGCGTGCAGCAGTTACTTTTTCAAAAGTTTGGCTTTCATGTGTTGCGTATCCCTTCACTGTATTTACGAGATTGGGTATGAGATCAAATCTTTTTTTCAAAAAAACACGGATATCACTCCAACTGTTATCTACTTTTATTTTGGCTTTTACCAAACCATTATACATTGATATTATCCAGATAATGAGCAGGACAATAATGCCGAGAATAATCCAAAGTGCCATAAGAGCAATTTTTAAGATGAAAAAGCAGATGCAGGCCGCAAGATAACTAATTACAAAAAATGAATCATTGCCATTTATCAAATAGAAAAAGATTTCTAATGAAAGGCTTAGATAGTGGCAAATCAAACTGCACAGAACAGTTTATTTCTTAATGATATTTTCACTTCTATAATGCCAAACATTTCTAAGAATCCCTGCCTATTGAGCAATTTTTTTACCGTTAAATAAATAGTCTCTACTCTTTACACAATCTTAACCTTACGTTGTTTGTATTTAGCACGGTAATTCTTAAATTTTCATTCCTTCCGTCCCAATACTTCGACCCCTAAATAAAATTTTATGGCACCGGAACAATTGCTTGCACTCTTAGAAACGATCACAGGCCATCTTCACACAACAAGTGAAGCAGAAGAACAAGGCTTACATGCTGTACAGGAAGAGATAGCATCGTCACTATTAAACCAGGATGTACACACAGTCAGCAATCAACAATTTTCTTTTGCCGGATCCGATTTTTTCTTTAGGCAAAATATCGAAAGTGGACGGCTGGCTAAGATTGAAGACATTGTATCAAAAACACTCGAAAAGAAAGAAGATAACAATTTTCGCATTTTTGTTCGTGATGTTCCCATAAGAACTACCCAGGTTAAGGGAAGTACGCCCGATTGGGCGGCAGGCGCAAGCCCCATAAAAACAGTTGGCCCGCTTTTAAATAAGGGAGGTAGAAAAATTTGGTTCGATTTTTTCAAAGTAGAAAAATTAATAGCGCTATATATACAAGGACAAACTGCTCCCGTTATTTTATTTAACTCCCAGTTTAGGGAAACGCTTGCACAAAAATTATTGAACGCACATGTTGAATTGGTAAAATCATTCAACATCCTTCCGGGAAGCGTTTGGATAAATGCCCATGCACTTGCACCATCGGCACCCACTGACAGATTTATTGGTTTAAAAGTAACGGGAGGAACCATTAATCTTGATGCACTTCCTTTTTTACAAGGCACCCAGCTTACGGTAGCTTCCAATATTAATATAAACATTGCATTGCAGCTTGATCAAAAAGCGGATGCAGATGCTGCAGTTAATTCACCTTACGGCAAAGACGCACGCAATGCGCAATACCAATTGCCTGGCACATTTAATTTTACTTTGAATGGTAATTCAAAAAATATTACGGTCATCAATGATGCTTCGTGTACCATGTATGGCCAGCCCATACAATTCAACTGGGCGGGTAATCAAGCCACTGTGTTCGAAGCGTCCCTGAGCAGGATTTTAATTCCATGGAATGCTAATGTTGATTCGTTCGAAGTATCATTATGCGAAAGCCCTTTCTGTATAGTATCTGGTAATGCCGCTATTAAGCAGAGCTGGTGGGCCCTGCCTGCAGCAACCATAGATATTACTGCTCCTCTGCAGGCTGATAGCAATGGCGCCGTATTAATTCAATGCGATAGCGGCCTGAGAGTTTTATGGAGTGGAATGAAAGAGCAGGATTTAATTTTGTCCCAGCCTTATATATTGGGCGAACCCGGTCGCATTGGCATTACTGATTTGTTGAGTGACGGATTGGGGGCAATACAGCACCTCGATTTATGGAAGGATCAAATCAATCCTCATGGAACCTCCGTAGATCTTTTATTTCTTAAGGCTGCACCATTTATTTTTAATACAATTAGCAAGGGAGATGAATTATTATTTACGCTTTGCAATGCAAATGTAAATGCTGACAGGCCCGTGAAAGTGAATAGTGAGCCTTTTGAGATTCGTTCAAAGAATAGCGTATTGGCACTTGGCGCCAACGACTCTTTCCGCCTTATCTATTTGTACGATGATAATATTATTTGGGATAACACAATTCCGGGCGACAAGATACCTGCATTAAAACTACAATCAATTGCATTGGAAAATGCGTTGTTTACAGTTTCTCCCGTCAATGGTTGCTTGCTGTTTGGCGAATGTGATGAGCAATGGAAAAAAGTTACAACAGGCACCTTATTTCTCACCTTCGGGATGTATTCTTACTTGCCAACATTGCCCGATCCTTATTTGGCAAATCTTAATGTGCTGCTCAGGCAATTTCAGGGAGGTGGAAGAATATTAGATGCGGCAGGATTAGCGGTAAATCGTACTGCCTGGCTATGGCTAATCTGCAATGTGAGCTATAAGCCAATAGATGAAACTACTGATGATGTAAAAGTGAGTTTTCATTTTGGCGAAATGTCTGCACAGCAAGGCGGTGCCGGAGTCTTTTCACAACTTTCACTTGCCAATAACTCAATTACACCAGCGGCGGGTCCGGCTTCAGGAGATGTAGCCACCACGTTTGCCGCTGTGCAAATACCCAATTACCAGGGTACGTGGGATGGTTACTTTGGCTCGCTGGGAAATGATGCTTTTGCCCTTTTAGATGTAAGTAGCAATGCCAATCAATTAGGCGTAAGCTTTGGCATTACAACGCGTGGCCGTTTAGGATTAATGCCAACAGGCAATGTTATCATTAATGATGATGGCACAAATACGGTTGCAACTGCCGGGTTTCCCTTTATCGTGGAAGGCATGGAAGTTAAGGCACAAGGCCAGTCTGTACGTGCATTTATGGAGCCACAGGTCGCATGGGAACCAGTGTTCAATCTCTCGGCTCCGGACAGGGATAACCCGATTGATCCAAATTCCCCAAAGCTTCCAATGGATCCTGAGGTTGGGTTTAAATATTTTGCCAATGATGGCGGGCCATCAAGAATTTTTAATAACAGTACCACGCCGGTCGCGTTGGCACCAATTCCACTGGTAAATTTTTTACTGGATTATTTCAAAAATGATCCCAAAAGCGTTCTGTCTTCAGCATTTACCTTGCCATTTGGATTAAGGGCACTGGCATTCATTACAAAAAATCAACCCTGGTTGCCACGCCAAACTTCTAATCCTGAGATTGAAAATACTCGCCCTAAATTTCGCGACAACTTAGAAGGAGGTATTCAGGTAAGTATTTTTTCAGGCGACTTTAGTAAGGCAGTGGTTGACCCCGCTGACATTGACGAACCGATGTTACCCGGCTATACACTCCAGGTAAATAATATGCTGGAAACAGATGGTACTGCGAAAGGCAATAGCACACTCGGGCAGCGTGTTACAGAAATATTCAACAACGAATTTTTTATTACACCCATAGCATCAAATGATATCAACTTATCGAGGGGTGTTCCGGTGAAGAGAGTTGACTTTACAGGCTATGGTATTAATATGTTTAGCAACTGGCTTAGTCCTTCGGCTGCCATGGCGCAAACCAGCCAGGCAAGGTTTGACATCATGCTGGGCCGTACTTCTCACGAAGTAATACAGGTGAAAAGTATTCTTTATCCCTGGGGGATACGGGTAGTAAGAACGATTACTTTATTCAGAACCAGCAGCGGATATGTATATAGGTTTGATAGCGGATGGAAAGCTGAAAGTGATGGGAAGTTTGATTTCTCATATTCGTATAAGGACATTGCAAATGCCAATAAAACAGTTAATGCTCCTTATGAATTTCATCCGGGAATCATCAGTGGTTTATATAATGTAAGGAATATTAAAGATGCTCCATCAGTTGCAGAGTTTAATACTTCTAATTCAATTCCAAATGGAACCGTCTATCTAAACGGAGTAATCGGCCAGGAAATTACAAATACAACCGGGGGCACACTTAATGAACCTGTAAAGTGTGGCGGTGTTTATTTTGATGCAGATATAGAAATTGAAAATGTAAAACAAGGTCATAAGAACAGCAGGGTTGTCTCTAAAAAAATATTAGGTTATGTTCAATTGGCTCCGGCCGGTAAACCTTTAAGTACTCAACAATTCATTAATCTTCTCACTTTGCAAGGCGGCAATATTGGGGCAGATATCGATTGCTCCATTGACATCAACAAGAGTAATCAGCAAATGCGCCTGCACTCAATTGACGTGAATACGTCTTTCGATGCCTCAAATACTCCCATTTTTGTAGTAGCAGCACGGGGCAATGTATCATTGCCAAAAGATGGCAGTTGGAGCATGATTCAACATAATGTGGGAACGGGTGAAGTAACACCTTTGCCAGACACCCTGCCGATCCCTTTGATACGAATTGGTAAATGGGTCAAGAACAAAGTAATTGATCCGAATGCGGTTGCTAATAATTTACTTCGTATAGCAAATCCCGCCGATATTCTTCGTAATGTCTCAGCAAACACGATCAATTTTGGTTACCTGCAAAACACGACTACTCAAAAGGCGCTGTTCCTTACACCTTCTTATGGATTAAATATCCCAACGCTGCTAAGTAAAACTCCACCCATATTTGCCGATGCATACCGTATGATGACGGGTAATGGAATTTTTCCAAACATAGGCGATGCTATCACCAATTTTGGTAAGGCGATGCCAATGCTCAATGCCGGAGGTGTACAGGCATTCACAGAAAATGCTTTGAAAGATGGGGGTAAAAAAGTGCTGGAATTATTAACAATAGATGCTAAAAAAGCGGGAGAGGAAGTAATACAACAAGGCCTTAGCTTGTTAAAAAAAGGAGCAGGCGGTGCAATTGAAAAAGCGTTGCAGTTTGATGTACCTGATTTTGATGTACCGCTTGTAGATATGGATGTATTAAAGGTGTATGTCGAATACAAAACAAACAAGAAAAATAATCCTGCCACCAATAACAGTAAATTAGACTTTAACGTTGAATCCTTTGCTGCAGACCAGGCAGAGCAATGGAAAAGCCGCATGAATGATCTTGCAATGGTAGTTGATCTTGGTCCTATGAAACGATTGATGACCATTAAAGGAAATTTCAATTCAAAGAAAGGAGTAGAAACCGGCTATGAAGGAGACATTGGGGGAGGTGGAGGAATCCCTACGCCTGAAGTAGAATTCAGTGATGAATTAAAACCTGTAATTGCTATTCTCGAAATGCTTGCGGCGCTTAGCACCGGTGATTATGCAGGTGCCCTGAATAAAGGATTAAAAGTAGCGATGAGCAATGCAGGTGAAGTATGGGAATATAAATTTGAAGCAACAAAAGAGATTAGCCTTATTCGTTTTCCGCCAACAGCAGAATTGTACAACAGTCCGCAAACGCCGCTTAAGCTTGAAGCTTCTCTCAGCCTCGGTGTTTATTTTGATGCAGCCTTGAAAGTTACGACTGATCCGAAACAGCTTTTGCCAACCGCTGGTGCTTTCATTCAATTCCATGGCGGCTTGCAGGTAATGTGTTTTTCATTAGGTGTAGGAACCATTTTTGCTATTGGCAATGTAGATGTAAGAATTGGAGCTGATACGAAAGTTGGCCCGACTCTCGATCTCAAATTTGGTTTCGGTGCACAGATAGTAGTTGGTTTCCCTGTTATCGCTAATGTAAGTGTAACGTTTTTGGTTGGTGCAGAAATGCATGCCGATGCGTCGCTTATTAAAGTTGCAGCCATACTGTATTTCCGGGGACATGCAGACATTCTTGGTGGAATTGTAAGCATCACGATTACTATAGAAGCCAAAGGAATTATCGTAAGACGCATTCCTGAAAAAAGAACTGATTGTTCGGCCCAGGTAACCTTTGCGCTTGATATAAGTATTTTCTTAATAATCGATATAAGTTTTTCCAAAACCTGGGGCGAAGACAGGCAGGTAGCTGGTGCTGATAGCAAGTATGATTAAAAAATTAACGGTTCAAAGTTCAAAGTTGACCATGCTTTGACCGTATAAAAGTTATAAGATGATTAAAGGCCTTTGTTTCTAACGTGTTTTGTTATCTCTCCTTTAGAGTGAGCGTGTCCGGATATTGAATCGGGAGATTAGGATGAGGTTAAAAAAAATTAATTCAATTCATAATAAAAAAATTATGGAAGCTAAAAGAAGATATTCAACAATGGTTTTTCCTCAAAAGTTTGATGGAAATACTTTGGCACTTAACATTGTTTTGATACCTCGTAACCAGGATCCGTTTTTACCGTTTCCTACTACGTTACCGGCCCCTGATGATTCAGCCATTGCCTTTGCCGATTTGGTTCCGGAGTTTGAATTGGAAATCGTTCGTGGGCTTGATGAATTTCCGCTGAGCAATGCGTCAGCGCCGACAAGAATCCCTGTGAAAAAAACAATATCAGTAGATACGGCAGTAAATAAAAAAGCAATTCTCCAGGCTATAGCAACAGATTTTGCAGGAAGGATTAATCTTACTAATTCTGATAAAGCGAATAATATTATTGCAGAAGACTTGAGCGTAAAAAAATACCTCCCTGAAACGTATCGAAATGCTTTCAATTTTACCACGCCACGCCATCCTAATGCTGTTACTGATGACAGCTACCATTGTGCTTTAAGAAAGGAAGCAACTAAAAAACCCAATTGGCAGGATACTGATGACGTAAGTTGGGGCCAATTGTATGCAAATATTCTCCGCCAGCCAATGCTTGCTAAAGCATGCGGCATGATCTATAGTTGTGAAGTTTCAGTGGCCGATGACCCAACACTTTTTGAAAAAGGTTGTTACATCTATGCCGATATTATTAATGCCGATTATGCATCCATACAAACACAATTACTGGAAGATGTGGACGGTCCTTTTATAAAAAGATACGCAGCAAGAATGCCAAAGCTTATTGTTGCTGAAGCAAGAGCTGTCTTTGCGCCGCTATTGTTTCCGGTGTTATATAGAAAAGTTGCTGATGTTGTAGATCCCGAACCAAAAGGACAATGGGATAAAATTTTCCAGGAAGTAAATGAATATAACGATGGTTTTGCAAAAATTATTCACGCCACGCAACCTGTAAGTGGCAACTTATTAAAAGAAGCCCAGGATGGATTTCACCCTGTGAAAGATTTGGGAATCCGTCTTGCATGGGATGATGAACAAATACTCATCTGGTATGTTCGCCAGTTGAGTGAAAATCCCGAAGAGCCGGGAACAAGACTGGATGCCCCTTTGGGAGTATTTGGATACAGGATCGACGTGAAGGAAGATTTACCCGGAGCAGATTGGCAAAGCCTGAATAAGGTGAAAAGCAAAATGGTTTACAACATACAGGGAACCAGCATCGGAAATAGCGGCGATGAAGAAATAGAATTGCCTTACCAGGTTTTCCCAACACAATTGGATAATGATACGAATGCTGCTTACTGGCTGCCCATGTACTATACTAACTGGATTGGTAAGAGCCTTGTTTTAAAAGACAGCGATGCAGTCTTAATATATAAGAATGACCAGGCGCTTGCTGGTCTTGACGATCCAACCCCAAAGCAGGTTCCCGCAGGCAAAGCGTTTGATGAGGTGCCTGTTGATGCAACCTTGCTATACGGGCATACGTATGATTTTAGGGTACGCCTAATGGATATAAGTGGTGGAGGCCCTGTCGATGATGCACCAGTCAACATTGCGGCAGCGCCAACTTCCTCTGTCCATTTTAAAAGATACATAGCTCCTTCATTATTACGGATTGAAAAAAATGATGATCTTACTTTAAATAAAATTGAATTTTTTAATGAGACTATTGTAGCAGTCGAAAGCCAGTTTGATGCAAACCCATCTATTAATATTCAAAGGCCGCTGTTAAATTATCCGGCTGTAGTGTTCACGGGAAAATACCAGGATGCAGGACAAGATCCTGTGGCCCTGTTGATACAATCTGTAAATGCGCAAGGTGATAATAAGACTCCTGCAATTGCAGATCCTGACGTAATAAAAGTGGAAATAAAAGTAGAAGCAGAAACCCTGCGTCTCGACAATTTACTTAGTGATAGCGGCAGGGAAAATTACGTTACACTTTATTCAACTACACGTTCGTTTCCGGCAGGCTTTGATGATACATTAAATGTGCCGGTAACATTCCGCGATGTAAACTCACTGAACCTTGGAGACCTGGACGATCCTTTCAATGACGTTACTATAAACAAGGCAGCTATTGATTTAATGGATGGAATTATATTGCCAACTGCAAGAAAAATAAGAGTGACTCTTCGTGGCATGTGTGAAGGTGATAGTTCTTACTTTGGTTTTACAAATGCTGCCAACCATGATCTTGATACCCGCTATGGGAAAACCACGCAGTTCCGGTTTTATAAAGAATCGACTGATGAAATTGATTTGTTGTTACCCAAAGCAAATGTCCCAATTGTTCAGGCTATTTACCTGCAGCCCGATCCGGTTATATTAAACGATGGCACTTTTAAATGGCTCTTTTTTCAGAAAGAACAGATTGCACCGCAGCCTGATATGGTGCAACGCCTCGCCCAGGAATTAGGTGTAAAATCAAAAGGCTTGACCTTAACCGGCAAAAAAGGAGAACGCATCATCTTTGGTTGCAGCAGTAAAATAAGGCATAGTTTATCTCCCGATCAAAGCAGCATAACCTTTGCATCAAAATCCGATCTTTCTAATCACTGGCTTGGTTGCATCGTTTACCATGTGAATCGTGACTGGAGCTGGGATGCACTTGAAGACGTAGCTTTCACAATTGGCAGAAATAAAAAATTCAGGCATGACGATGATGCCGATATGGAACAACTGGAAGTACTCGGCGATATTGAAATGAAGCACAGTGCATCATTTGAATCATTGCAGGCAGATACGTTTGTCTTTGTTGATCGTTCGTCTTCTACTATAATTTTTATTGATGCCATTGAACCAAAAACCGGTCTCAAAAAGCCAGACGGGCAACTGAAATTTCCTGACGAAATAGAAGTTCAATATTTCATTACGCCTTCTTTCAAAGCCAATCATGCAAGTGGTAATGTGGATAATACCCAAATAGATCCCTTGTTATTACCAACCACTATTATTCCAGCACAAGTGCCCAGGATATCAAGCGTAGGAATTGCTTTTTCGCCGTACATTAGAAATGAAAAATACAGCGCTACTGAAGCGCGTCAACGGTATTTATGGGTAGAACTTGAAGAGGCTGTATTAGATACCAACGACACTTTATTCTGTAGGATGCTGGCTTACGCACCCGATCAATTAATTTCTAACAACGCTCCTGAAATGTGGGCTGCGCCTGAAGAGCCGCATCTGCCAATAGATACTGAGTACATAAGAACAATTACTCCTGATCAGAGTGATGACCTGGCAGGCCTTAGCGCCATGCAACCCATGGAGAAAGCGAATGAAGATGATAATATACATTACCTTCTTCCATTGCCTCCCGGCTTAAATGCTGAAAGCGATGAGTTGTTTGGATTTTTTACTTATGAATTCAGAATTGGTCATGGACATTGGAGCGACAGAGACGACAATCTATGGAGCACTGCGCAGGGCAGATTTGGACGGCCCCTGCGCATTACCGGGATGCAACATCCTGCGCCTACACTTTTGTGTAATGTAAACCGGGACGATAAATTGTTGTATGTTAATGCTCAATATGCACAGGCTGTTTGGAATGGAAAAAATGTTACCAGTGATCCGCCAAGAACAAGCTTGTATGCACTGTTGTATGCACAGGTGAAACAGGCCGACGACCTCGACTATCGTAATATTTTGCTGGATGAAAAATTGATGACGTGGAAAAGAAATTTTACAGTGAAAGAAAAAATGCTGGTTCTCGATGAAGCAACGAGAACAAATATTTTCAATGAATCGCTGCAATCTAAATCGGGAATTCAATTGTCGAATATAGATACTTCAAAATTTAATTTTGATGAAGCTTCATTAATAAAAGCAGCCGGGATTGCCATATTTAACGACGCACCAAAGACAGCAATGGGTTATTGGACGAATACAGAAATCGCCCAGCATCTTCTAATGCTCGGATTGCCGGAAGATTCCTTGCTAAGCGTACTTGTTGTAGAAATCTTCGGGAATATTACAAACATACGGGAGCACATTAATAGGTTTAACAGGCCACAGCCGGGAGTTGTGGGAGGCGCAATATTCAGTACACATACCAATGATTCGCCATTATCAAAAATGATGAATATGCCTTCTTCTGCCTTTGCCACAGGAGGTACGCCAGATGCTGCCGCTCAAATAAATGATATACCCTTATCAGGGAATTTGGGAAATTTTAGAATACTTCGAACTTCACCATTAACTGAAGTGCCATTTGTTTGCTGCCCGACTTGCTAAAAGACTATTGAATTTAATGAACAAGAATCCGGGGAAAATAGTTTAACCAAAATTGTATTTGCGCTACTGGCACGCGACCGCGTATTTTTATATAGGTGCCTCATTCGCAGTGCATACTTCAGACTTATTAAAAGAGTAGTGTATATTAGTTAACCCCCGAGATAGCCAAGGATTGTTTCTGACATCAGCCTATTCTAAATTTGCCATTTGATTTATCAGCAACCAAATTTACATGAAGAATTGCATAAAAATCAGTCGCAGGTCGGAGGGGCAAATCCGCGAGTTGCTTAGCCTGCAGGCAAAGTCTGG
>JBBSBD010000055.1:0-28489 GCA_038251675.1 Chitinophagales bacterium
ACCTCGCCGCCTGATTTAGAGATATCACTTAGTTTAACCATCTCATCAGTTCCGGGCAATTTTACTTCTTCTTGTAGTGGTGATGCAGATTTTTCAATTACATATTTTACTTGTTCTGCAGTAAGTTCAGGATAATATTCAAGAAGCAAGGCTGCGAGGCCTGCAACCACAGGGCAAGCCATACTCGTTCCTGAAAGATTACCATATTTATCGCCGCCTGGCAAAGTAGAATAAATATTCACACCAGGTGCAAATACATCAACTTCTTGTTTGCCATAGTTACTGAAGCTTGCCGTGATACCCCCATTAGTAGGATCTCCACTGGCTCCAACAGTAACGAAATTTTTTGCTCTGCCGCTATTATCCACAAAGACGGGATTTGGAAAATTTTCAGCTGTGTCAATGTTTTTATGGTCATTTCCTGCCGCGTGAACCAGCAGTACATTTTTACTGGCTGCATATTTTACCGCATCATCAACCCAATTCTTTTCAGGAGAAAAGTCTTTTCCAAAGCTCATGCTAATCACCTGCGCTCCATTATCAACAGCATAACGGATGGCATTTGCAATATCCTTATCATGCTCGTCGCCATCAGGAACAGCACGTACCATCATTATTTTTACATTGTCTGCAATGCCGTTCATTCCCAACCCATTGTTCCTGGCAGCAGCAATAATACCCGAGCAATGTGTGCCGTGCATAGGCGTACCAGCCATTACATCGTTATTTCCGTAATACCTGTCGTTAATATCTTCCTCATTATCTTTCACTATTTCAGCCCGGTAATCTTCAGGAGGATTATTTGCAGATTCGCCTTTGCGGATTTGTCCCCTCAAATCGTCTAAAATATCCTGGTTTGAAATATCATAGTTGTCGTTAAGCTTTGAGATACTCAGGTAGATGCTTGAAGCTGTTTTGGCGTCAATATCTTTTGGATCATACAATTTCAGGTCATTGCCGGTAAATTCAGCTTTTCCCAGATCTTTTGCAATTATTGAGTCACCTCTTTCCAATCCGGGAAGGATGCGTTTCATAAACATAAGTTCCTTAGGGTCTGTGCCACCAACTACTTTATCTTTCGCACGAAGGTAATTTGCGACCTCCTGTTTTTGTTCGGGATTTAAATTATTAGTATCTGGTATATCATCACCATACTTTGCTTTCAGTTTCCAATACACCCGCGCACCTTCATAAGAATCCTGCTTTACATTGCGTCCATCTTTACCACCGATAAAATTCCATCCATATACATCATCGATATAGCCATTGTGGTCGTCGTCAATTCCATTTCCCGGTATCTCTCCCGGATTGTGCCAGAGCACAGGCTTCAGGTCTTCCTGGGTTGTATCCACGCCGCTATCTATCACCGCAACCAATACCGTTTTGCTCTTTTTATCCTTTAAGAATTTGTAAGCTTTATCGAGGCTAATACCGTAGTATCCGGTTTCGCTTTTGTCAAGCTCGTGCCAGTCATGTGGCGTTTCCTTTTTTTCAGAAGTTCCCTGTGCAGAAGTTACAAATGGAAGAGGCGCAATGAAAAGAGTAGCTATGAAAAAACGTTTAATTTTTGTTATCATATTCAAGGTTTATTTTTTAGTATCACAAATATTTACATTTTTCTTTAATCGTTATAACCGCTTATCAAAAGATTATAGATAAATTATGTTAATGAATAAAATCAATAACGAAATAAAACCTGCGTTGTTTTTAAAAATGTAAATAATTTAAACTGTAAACTTAATACCCTGGGCCAGTGGAAGTTTATCTGTATAATTAATGGTGTTGGTCTGGCGGCGCATGTAAGCCTTCCAGGCGTCACTTCCACTTTCACGTCCTCCTCCGGTTTCTTTTTCACCTCCAAAAGCTCCTCCAATTTCCGCGCCGGAAGTACCAATATTTATGTTAGCTATGCCGCAATCGCTTCCGGCAAAGGAGAGAAAAGATTCCGCTTCCCTCATATTCAGCGTAAAAATTGCACTGGATAAGCCTTGTGGCACATCATTCTGAAGTTCTATTGCCTCTTCCAGCGTTTTATACTTTATCAGATAAAGGATTGGGGCAAATGTTTCATGCTGCACTATTTCCATGTCATTAGTTACTTCAGCTATGCATGGTTTTACATAGCACCCGCTTTCAAAGCCTTTGCCCGCAAGAGTTCCACCTTCCACAATAAACTTTCCGCCTTGCTTTTTACATTGCCCGATTGAGTTGAGGTACATTTTTACAGCATCTTTGTCTATTAATGGCCCCACATGGTTTCCTTCTTTAAGGGGATCACCAATTTTCAATTGCTTATAAGCGGTAACTAATTTCTTTTTGAAATTATCATATACATCTTCATGAATGATAATTCTTCTTGTAGTGGTGCATCTTTGGCCGGCTGTACCTGCTGCTCCAAATAAGCTACCAATTAATGCCATATCAAGATCTGCTTCTTTAGATATGATTATAGCATTGTTACCTCCAAGCTCCAGCAGGCTTTTGCCGAGGCGTGCGCCAACGGTTGCGCTTACTGCTTTACCCATTCTTGTGGAACCAGTTGCTGAAACCAAAGCAACATTTTCGTTTTCACACAGCCATTCTCCAATTTCCCTCCCGCCTGTAACGAGATTACAAACGCCTTCCGGGACTTTATTTTCTTTAAAAACTTTTGCAATTATTTGCTGACAGGCAACTCCACAAAGAGGTGTTTTTTCAGAAGGTTTCCATATACAGACATCGCCGCAAACAATTGCCAGCATGCTGTTCCAACTCCATACCGCCACCGGGAAGTTAAATGCTGAAATAATCCCTACAATGCCAAGCGGGTGATACTGTTCATACATCCTGTGGCCCGGCCTTTCGCTATGCATAGTAAGTCCATACAACTGGCGTGATAAGCCTACCGCAAAATCGCAAATATCAATCATCTCCTGTACTTCGCCTAAGCCTTCCTGTAAGCTTTTACCCATTTCATAGCTTACGAGCTTTCCAAGATTGGCTTTATTTTGCCTAAGCTCATTTCCTATTTGTCGTACTATTTCTCCTCTTTTAGGAGCCGGCCATTGGCGCCATTCTTTAAATGCATTTTTAGAAGTTTCAATTACATAGTCAAAACTTTTTTTGTCGGCGCTCGTTATCGTTGCAATATTTTTTCCATCAACAGGAGAGGAGCTTATTATTTTTTCACCGGAAGATGAAATCCATTTTGTTCCGGTTGACACTCCTTTATTGTTTTCCAATATTTTTAATTCGGTAAGAAAGCGTTGCATATCGTTATGTTTGAATTTTAATGGATGAGATTCGAAATTTATTTTGTGTGGGAATGGGATATTCACCCATCTTATCTATAGCGTCTTACTTCCTCTCAGTATTGTTCATTTTCATTCGGGAAGTCTTTAGACTTAATATCGCCAATGTACTGCTGCACAGCACCGGTTATTTGTTCATGCAGGTTGAGATATTGGCGTAAAAATCTTGGTTTAAATTCTGTGTTGATACCCAGCATATCGTGCATCACAAGCACCTGGCCATCGCATTCGTTGCCTGCCCCGATGCCTATTGTGGGTATTGATAAATTCTTTGAAACTTCTTGTGCCAATGTTGCCGGAATTTTTTCGAGCACAATTCCAAAGCAGCCCGCTTCCTGCAACAGCATCGCATCCTTCTTCAGCTTTTCAGCTTCTATTTCTTCCTTTGCTCTTACAGTGTAAGTTCCGAATTTGTAAATGGATTGTGGCGTAAGGCCAAGGTGCCCCATAACGGGAACGCCTGCACTCAATATACGTTTTACTGATTCTATAATTTCCTCACCGCCTTCCAGTTTAATAGCGTGCGCCCCGGTCTCTTTCATAATTCTTATGGTAGAACCGAGCGCTTCTTTACTATTTCCCTGGTAACTTCCAAATGGCAAGTCCACCACAATTAAAGAACGTTTACTTCCCCGCACAACTGCGGATGCGTGGTAGATCATCTGGTCAAGTGTAATAGGAAGCGTAGTTTCATGGCCGGCCATTACGTTGCTTGCACTGTCGCCCACAAGTATTATATCTATTCCCGCATCATCGAAGATTTTTGCAAATGAAAAATCATAGGCGGTAATCATTGAGATCTTTTCACCAACCTCTTTCATCTTCTGTAATGTATGCGTCGTAATTTTTTTTACT
Source organism: Chitinophagales bacterium (assembly GCA_038251675.1). Taxonomy (GTDB): domain Bacteria; phylum Bacteroidota; class Bacteroidia; order Chitinophagales; family Chitinophagaceae; genus Ginsengibacter. The sequence continues at coordinate 4,146 of JBBSBD010000055.1, forward strand.
TCTTTTGCCACAGACATGATATTATTTTTAGCGTAAGAAAAAAGCGACGTGGGAGATGGCTCTGCATTAGAATAAAACAAATCCTTTTGAGCTATCGCTGGGAAGCAAATATAAATATTTCTTGATTCAAAGATGCATTAGAAATGTACGTTTTACAAAATGCGATGAACGATGTAAAAAAAATTTGTTTGCCATTTTCCCACCCGGGAACAACGATGAACTTTGGACTAAAGTTTTGAATTCTAAATCGTTTTGTCCTTCACCTCCTCCCATAAATGTTGTACAAGTCCATCGGCCAGGCCTATTTTCGGGACATAAATCTCATTTGCTCCAGCCCAGCGCATCACATTTACATATATCTGCAAAGCGGGCACAATTACGTCGGCCCTGTCCTCACGCATCTTATAAACCGAAATCCTGTCTTCCAGGGGAACACTACTTAGCTCTTTATAAAAATCACGGAGCATATCAAGCGGAAGGGGCTTAGTGTCCTTACGTTTACTAAGGGTATATACCTTATTAATATTTCCACCGGAACCTATTGCGATCACTTCTTTATAACCACGTGTTTTGTTTTTAATATTCTCTTTCATTTCATCCCAGGCTTCGTCTGTAACCTTGTTTTTTAGCAACCGTATGGTGCCGATATTATACGAATCTTTGAATATAAGTTTATTGTTGCCAAAAAAGGTAAGTTCAGTGCTGCCTCCGCCTACATCTATATACAAATAGGAGTGTTCTTTATCAAGGTTCTCCGCAACATGGTTTTCGTAAATAAACGACGCTTCATCGCTTCCCGAGATTACTTCTATTTCTATTCCTGTTTCCTTTTTTACCCGCGAAATTATATCTGCGGCATTGCTTGAATCACGCATGGCTGAAGTGGCGCATGCTTTTACATACTTTACTTCATAAGCTTGCAAAAGATTGAGGTAAGCTTTCATCGTGTGTAAGAGCAAGGTGATTTTGTGCTCTGAAATTTTGCCTGTATCAAACACTTCAAAGCCTAACCTCAATGGTACTCTTACTAGTGAAATCTTATTGAATGATGGATTTTTTTTATCATCTATTGTTACTTCTGAAATCAGTAACCTTGCCGCGTTGCTGCCAATATCAATTGCCGCCAGTTTCAATAGAATTATATTTTTTCTTTAATAAATAATTATAAGTTTCAATTTGAGAGCGTACTTTTTTCTCTTGATCATTTTCAACATATTGGTTTGAAAGCTGGTTGTCGAGGATCCTCGCTTTCACATTGTCATTTAACTGTATCTGCAGTATGTCTTTTAATTCCTGTTGTATCTCTTTATCAAAAATGGGGCAACCGGCTTCTACGCGATGGTCGAGATTTCTTACCATCCAGTCGGCAGACGATATAAAAGTCCTTTCTTTTCCATCATTATTAAAAATAAAAATCCTTGCATGTTCCAGGTACTCATCTACTATACTGATGGCTTTTACTTTTTTCTTAAATTTTTTGTTTTCTGTGTACATGCAGAATATACCACGAATAACCATCCTGATCTTGACACCGGCGCGGGCTGCATCGTAAAGCTTAAGAATTAATTCCTCATCGCTCAGGGAATTTAATTTCAACTTTATAGAGGCATATTTGCCCTCCTTTGCATTTCTTATTTCTCTATCAATAAAAAAATGGATTTGCTTTCTCATGGAAACAGGACTAACGAGAAGCCTTCTGCAATTTTTTAAAGACTGCGGATTTTTTGGATTTTCCAGGTAGTTGAAAATCCGGTTAACGTCTGCCATTATGTGGCGATCGCTGGTGAGCAGGCAATGATCGCCATAAAGCCTAGCCGTTTTTTCGTTGAGATTACCTGTGCTTACAAACCCATAATGAACGGTATGGTTGTTATTCCTTTTCTTAATAAGGCAAAGTTTTGCATGAACTTTCATATTTGGAACGCCAACGAAAACCTTTACACCAGCTTCCTCCAGCACTTCTTTCCATTCAAGATTTGCTTCTTCATCAAACCTAGCACTTAGTTCCAATATTACGGTTACTGACTTGCCGTTGCGCACGGCATTGGTAAGTGCATTAATAATGTTGGATCTTGTGGCAAGCCGGTAGCAGGTTACTTTTATGCTAACCACATCAGGAGCAATAGCGGCTTCCCTGAGCAAATCAATCAATGAATCAAATGAATGGTATGGAAAATTCAATAACACATCTCTTTCTAAAATTACATTTGTAACACTGTTTGCATTTTGCAGCAGTGGATGAATAAAGGCTTTTTTCCTGGGATTTTTTACCTGGAACACCTGGTCCGGGAAATTTATAAAATCCTTAAAGTTATGAATACGTGCCCCGGACTGGATGTTATCTTTATCAGATAACCCCAGTCTTTTAATAAGGTAGTTGAGTAAACCATTATCAATATCCTTATCGAACACAAAACGCACCGGCTTTCCCTTCTTCCGGTTTTTTAAACCTTTTTCTATTTTTTGGATAAAAGATGTGGATACATCATTGTCAATATCAATTTCTGCATCTCTTGTTACTTTTATAAGATTGGAGGAAAAAGTGTCGTAGCCGAAATAAGAGAAAATATTCGGAAGGCAGAAACGAATGATGTCTTCCAGTAAGATAATGTAATTGCCTTGCTCTGTGGATGGGAGCGTAACAAACCTTTGAAGCCGGGAGGGCACTGAAACCAGGGCAAATTTTTGTGGGATGCTTTCGTCCTTTTTTGAAAGTTTACAGGCCAGGTAAATAGATTTATCATTCAGGGTAGGGAAGGCCTGTATGCTTTCAAGCATAAGCGGCACAATATTACTTCTCACCGAATCATTGAAATATGCAAAAACAAATTTCTGCTGTTCCCGGTTTAGCTGCTTCTCGTTGACAAGAAAAATCTTTTGCAATTTTAATTCAGACAATATATTTGACCAGGTTCGGTTAAATTGATTTTGTTGGATAGTTACCGCGAGATTTATTTCTTCAAGAATCTTTTCCGGTGTTTCCTCAAGGTGAATATTAGCTTTAATATTTGTTTTGTTTCCAAATTCTATCATGCGCCTGAGAGTAGCTACTCTCACGCGAAAAAATTCATCGAGGTTGCTTGAAAAAATTCCAAGAAATTTAATTCTTTCTTTTAAGGGAACCGTTTCATCTCCTGCTTCCTGGAGCACCCTGCCGTTGAAGGCAAGCCAACTGATATCCCTCGTGATAATTTTACGCTTATCCATTGTTGTTATAATACTATAAGTTTTTTAATTTCTCTATAATCCCTGTCGTGGAAAAGCCATCCTCCAGCGGTATTACTTCCACTTTTCCATTATGCTGCATTACTTCCTTAGCGCCAACAATTGTGTCAATGTTATAATCTCCACCCTTTACAAGCACATCGGGCATAATCGTGTTAATAAGATTGAGTGGAGTATCTTCTTCAAAGATAACTACCGCATCCACCATTAAAAGGGATGCCAGTAAAAGTGCTCTTGAATCCTGGTTATTCACAGGTCGTTCATCGCCCTTAAGCCTTTTTACGGACGCATCAGAATTTAACCCGACAATAAGTATGTCGGCAAAAGAAGCTGCCTGGGTTAAAACTTTAACATGCCCCTCGTGCAAAATATCAAAAACCCCATTTGTAAATGAAATGGTTTTGCCCAGTAGTTCCCAGCGGTTTAGCTGGGCATTCAACTGATCCGTGCTAAGGATTCTATCAATAATTTTATTGCCTTGCTTCATTTTTTTTCCTGTTTGTAAGTATCAACAATCCGAAGCTAATAAATCCCGCGACAATTATGATACCCGTAGTTGCACCCCACATGAGCCACCCAAAGGAAATATTATCAATTTTATAAATGAGCAACACTTGTTGCACAGCTACGGGAAAGGCTCCGATGCCCCCGGGGGCCACAATCATTGCAAGAGTAGCTAAAGATAAAACACTAAATGCTGCTGTTATCCCAAGCCCTGAAGTTGACGAAAGTGCATAAAACCCGACATAGATTTGCAGCAGGTACATGGACCAAATAAAGAAAGTATGAAATACAAAGGACCTTCGTTTTTTTAAACGCTTAATAGAGGAAAAGCCTTCTTTCAAACCAATATGAATACCCTTAAGCCTGATGATATGCCTATGCTGGGCGTGTTTTTTAAACAGCCATTTTGTAAGCCGGACAAGTAAATAAATAAGTAAAAGAAGTACTAATATTTTTACCCAGGCCGGTATCACAGCTTCCTGTGCCGAAATTTCTAAAATTTTTTTCTTTACAAAATTACTTACTGTTTCCAGTTGTATTAATATGGAAAACATTATGATTAAGAAGTAACAAAACAGGTCAAAGAATCTTTCAACTAATATGGTGCCGATAAGCTTGGTGACAGGGATTTTTTCATAGCGGCCAAGAAGGGTGCACCTCAATACTTCCCCGGCTCTTGGCACAAATGTGTTGGCGAAATATCCACATAATGTTGCATAAAAGGCATTGGCAGTGGAGGGATAATAACCCATTGGTTCAATCAAAATTTTCCAGCGAATTGCCCTGCTAACGTGGCTTAACAACGACATAATAACTATTGGGATAAGTACGATATAATTAGCATTCTGCAGGGAATCACGGAACTGGATTCTTTGCATGGGCGTCATTTTACTAAGTTGCCACCACATCAAAAAAATGCCTATGCCAAGAAATAAAATATATTTAAGCGCTGCAAAAATCTTTTTTTTCATACAGGGTTACAAGATAGGCAACAGATTTCACTTAGTCCGTTATGATGAGGTTATCAATCAGTCTTACATTATTTAAGAACGCTGCTATTAATACAATAAGGCTTTTGTTGGAAGGGATGTCGTCAACAATTTTAAGGTTTTCAGCGATCGCTATTTCCAGGTAATCAATCTTAAATTCTAATGCTTCGAGTTCGGCCGCAGCCTTGTCTTTTAATAATCGCATGTTACCTGGGGCCAGGTCCTTTTTTATTAGGGTAAGAGATTTATAAAGTGATGAGGCTATCACTTTATCTTCTTCCGTTAATCTCATATTCCTGCTGCTCATGGCAAGTCCGCTTGGTTCACGCAAGGTGGGCACAATTATTATCTCAAGATTTGTATGCATTAATTCTACAAGCTTTTTTACAACGAGGCTCTGCTGAAAATCTTTCTGCCCAAGAAACAAATGGGTGGGCTCAACTATACTAAGCAGCTTTTCTACAACCATACAAACCCCCTGGAAATGCCCGGGCCTGTATTTCCCTTCCAATATTGTTTCCAGGTATCCAATATCGAAATGTTTCTTTTTAGCACTCTCTTCCGGGTAAATTTCCTTTTCTCCCGGCAGGAATAAAATATCGCAATCACTATTTTCCAGCATCAAAATATCAGGTTCAATTGTTACCGGATAATTTTTAAAATCTTCCGCGTTATTAAATTGAACGGGATTCACATAGATAGAGCACACGGTAACGTGTGTCTCCTTTTTACTTTTCTTAATAAGGGAAATGTGGCCGGGATGTAAAGCCCCCATCGTTGGTACAAAGCCAATGCGAAGATTATTTCTCCTTATTTTTTTAAGATGAGCCCGTAAATCTTTAGAATGCTTAAATAGTATCATAATAGCTTCGAAATATGGCTCAACATTGTGTTTACCGTGATTAAACAAAAAATAATTGTAACTTCGCCGCCTGTTAAAAAAAACTGATACAGCTAATTTAACTCTTCGCAAATGTCAACAAAGAAAAGAATTTTATTTATTGCAAACGAAATGTCGCCTTACCTGGAAATGACTGAATTTGCAGAAATCGTGAACAGGCTTGCAGTTAAATCAAATGAAAGCGGAATGGAAGTGCGTTGCATTATGCCACGGTTTGGGATTATAAATGAGCGCAGGCACAGGTTACACGAAGTGGTGAGGCTTTCCGGAATTAATGTTTCTATTGATGGAGATGATTATCCGTTGGTGATTAAAGTGGCTTCGTTGCCAAATGCCAGGTTACAAATTTATTTCCTGGATAATGAAGACCTCTTCAAAAGAAAAACTTTGTTTCATGATGAGAATGAAAAGTGGTTTGCTGATAATGTTGTAAGAACCGTATTGTTTTGTAAAGGCGCTTTAGAAACTGTAAAGAAATTTGGATGGCCACCTGATATCATTCACTGCAGCGGCTGGATGACAGGGCTAATACCTATGTATATAAAAACTGCTTACAAGAAGGAACCTGTGTTCAGCAACTGCAAAATCATTTATACGATCGGGCAGAATACTTTCAAAGAAAAACTTGGCGCGGACTTTTCAAAGCTTGCTACTATTAGCCCTAACATTAAAGACAAAGATCTTGAGCCTTTCAAAGAGGGTAATAATGTTGCCATGTTCCGCGGTGGTGCAACCTATGCTGATGCCGTGACTTTCGGCGCAGAAAAAGTGGATAAAAAACTTGTCGATGAGTTTTCCAAAGTAAGAGGCAAGAAAGTGCTGAAGTATGATGCGGAATCAGATTTAACAGACTATTTACAATTGTATGCCGACCTTGCGGATAGATAAATAATTCCCATACATTTTATTACTACAACCTAATTTTTCTACGTGTTTAAATGCCAATTCAAATCTGCCCTGCCAGTACTATTATTTTTATTTTTTTTAAATTGGAGTTGCACGAAGATAGATACCACAGAACTTGGCCAGGGCCTTATTCCTGTTGTTGATAATATAAATACTTTTGACACCACCATTGACGTAATCGTTAATAATTTTGATTCGGTTTCTTCCGAATGCGATTCCGTAATTGCTTCAGATCTTCATGCGTTGGGTGTAATAGACAATGACCCTTATTTTGGAAAAACTTATGCTAACATTTACGCTGAGTTTAAGCCGCAGACTTATCCCAACTCTATAGCCGATTCTATCCAGCTTGATTCGGCATTTTTAGTGCTGCACTACTCGCATACATATGGAGATAGTACGATCCAGCAGAAAGTACAGGTTTATAAATTGGCTAATGATCTTAAGCTTGACTCTAGTTATAGCACATGCAGCCTCTTACCTTACGATAATTTTAATTTACTGGGAGAAAAAACTTATCTGCCAATGAACCTGGATGATTCCATCCATAGTGTGAGGGAAGATGCGACCAACCAATTAAGAATTCCAATTGATGTAAATTTTGCAATGGGGCTCCTTGATACTGCAAATTTAAAAACTGATTCGGCTTTCAGGGAATATGTAAAAGGTTTCGCAATTCTTGCAGACCAATCAACGGGAGGAAACGCTTTAAGTTATTTTGATATCACTGATCTAGCTTCCAGGTTGTCTGTTTATGTAACTTCTACTAAAAAAGGGTTACAGGATTCTGTAATGGTTTATGATTTCCCTTTTACCCAAATCTCAGGCCACGCAAATGCAGTCATAAGAGAAAGAGGCACATCGGAGATCACAAATAATGTTGCTCACCCGGCTGCCGGCGACAATTTTGTTTACATACAAACTTCGCCCGGAAGCTACGCTGAACTTAAGATACCAGGACTTACGGGATTGTCTAACCGCGTAATACACAGGGCTGAGCTTATTGCTGAGCAGGTATATTCCACTAATACGCAAGACGACTTTTTGACCGGGCCGTCGCTGCTATACTTGGATACAAAAGATACTTCTACTAATGGTACTTTTATTCCAATTCCCTGCGATTTTACTTACTTCAGCCAGCAAACTAATTTTAAGGACTTTGGAGGTATAAGAACTGCGGCGACAGATTTTCAGGGTAATTCAATTAATAAATATGTTTTCAACATATCGAGATATGTGCAAACTATTGTTACAAAAGGTAGTAATAATGCCGTTTTAAGACTCAGAGCTCCATATAATATAGTTAATAAAACCGGTTATATCGACAGGTGCAACCAGGGCATTTCTGCGTTTAACTTAACGATAAATAATCTTGCAGAAGGAAGAGTCAAATTATACGGAACCAATCCTTCTTCTCCACAAAGAATGAGATTGCATGTTGTGTATTCTATTCTTTAAAAGTACACGGTCATTTTTTTCAACCAGGCAAAATTGCATTTTGTTCAGTCAGCATGAAACCATAATTTTGCCGCTCAAAAAATAAAACAAATATGCCCTATTTATTTACATCGGAATCAGTGAGCGAAGGACATCCTGATAAAGTTGCTGACCAGATAAGCGATGCACTCATTGATAATTTTCTTGCTTTTGATCCTCAAAGTAAAGTTGCCTGCGAAACATTGGTAACTACAGGCCAGGTGGTTCTTGCCGGCGAAGTGAAATCCAAAGCATATCTCGATGTACAGGAGATTGCCCGTGATGTGATCAGAAAAATAGGCTATACAAAAAGTGAATATATGTTTGAGGCAAATTCATGCGGTATTTTTTCTGCGATACATGAGCAATCTGCTGATATAAACCAGGGTGTGGATAGGAAAAAGAAAGAAGAGCAGGGAGCCGGCGACCAGGGAATGATGTTTGGCTATGCGACCAATGAAACGGATAATTATATGCCATTGGCTCTTGATATCGCTCATACTATATTAATAGAATTAGCGGCATTGAGAAGAGAATGCAAAGAAATAAAATATTTACGCCCTGATGCAAAAAGCCAGGTTACGTTAGAATACGGAGATGACGGAAAACCTCAAAGAATTGATGCCATTGTTGTTTCTACGCAACACGATGATTTTGGTGACGAACAAAAAATGCTCAAGAAAATATCAGATGATATTAAAAAGATATTGGTGCCGCGTATGAAAAATAAATATCCTCAATATGCGCATTTTTTTAATGATAAAATCAAGTACCACATTAACCCCACCGGTAAGTTCGTAATAGGAGGCCCACACGGCGATACCGGCCTTACGGGCAGAAAAATTATTGTAGATACCTATGGTGGAAAAGGTGCGCATGGTGGTGGCGCATTCAGCGGAAAAGATCCGAGTAAAGTAGATCGCAGTGCCGCTTATGCAACAAGACATATTGCTAAAAATCTTGTGGCTGCAGGCGTATGTGACGAAATACTTGTGCAGGTTTCGTATGCAATTGGTGTGGCCGAGCCCACAAGTATTAATGTAAATACTTATGGCACTTCTAAATTAAAAATCAATGATGGCGCAATTGCTGAAAAATTGAAATCAATTTTTGACATGCGCCCATATTTTATAGAACAGCGCCTTAAGCTCCGCAACCCGATTTATAGTGAGACTGCGGCTTATGGGCACATGGGGCGAAAGAATGAAGTAGTTACCAAATCATTTAAACTACCTAATGCAAAGGATAAACAAATAAAGGTTGAATTGTTTACCTGGGAGAAACTTGATTATGTAGATAAGGTGAAGAAGGCATTTGGATTAAAATAAATTTTAAGATATGAAAAGGGCCCTCAAATTATTGGGGGCTTTTTTGTTGTCGGAAGCTAGGGTTCTTTAACTCAATTTAGTTTCAAGACAGTCTTTTTACCCTCCTCTAATTCAAGTGAACTCTCCATTTGGGTTCTATATTTCTTTAGAAACTCTTTTTTAGAATCGCGGTAGGAAGATACAAAACCAATTTTGTACATGCCATATATGCAAACCCAGGCAAGATCAAACTGATATGGAAGAAAGCCGGCACGGGCGCTCACGGGGTAAAGGTGATGATTGTTGTGCCATTCCCCCGCAAATAAACCCGGCCTGATTTGATTAATAGATAAATTCCTGCGATCATAATCAATACCGTCCAAATGCTTAGTTTCTCCTTTGCCATGGCCGGTGTAATTAAACATTCGCACAAGCAGCATCCAAAACATGGCTGCACCAAACATCGCGCATGCAAGGCCGTGACCACCGAGCAAGTAAAAGGCTCCATACCAAAACGACCAGTTCAGTAACCAAAAGCCAAGAAAATAAAACGGGGATTCTATTGATCCCCACTTGCCATATTGAGGATAGCTGTTAATAGGCATTCCTGTATGGCCCATAAAATGTGCTGCTTTGTGATAGTCATGCTCAGTAAGATTTTTAGCGATACATTGGTGGTTTACATCTGCCAGCATACAATAAATAAGTCCGGCCTTTGCATTGTAGGGATCTCCTGGAAGATCTGATTTTACGTGATGGACATGATGCGATATTACGTATAACTCTTCGGGAAAAGTTTTTATCACCAGGTTCTGAATAACAAAACGACAAACCGGCTTACTGAATGTATATGCTTTATGTGTACAAAAGCGGTGGAACCATATCGTGCTATGTATGCTCATGATGATCATGCTGTACACAACAAACGCAATCAATAAGGGAATAGAAAAATAACGAATTATAAAAATAACGAACAGGGGGAACATGCAAGCTGCCATTATCCAACTCATCAAAGGAATCCAGTTTTTCCGGTCGGCAAATATATTGACCCTCGAAAAAGCTTCGGTAAATAATTGTTTTGCTGAGGGCTTAATCAGCTCTCCGCTAGCATTTTCCCAGCCATAGGAAGGTTGCTGAAGTACGTGATCTATAAAAGGCATGTAATAAATATACGTGGAAAGCTGGGTATTACAGGATTCGTTTGAATAGCATTTAAAAAATGAGGATTTTCCTGTAGGCAGTGATTTATTATTAATTTTGAAAGGTGAGACTAAATAACAAACCCTTTATTCAACAGCACCGCCCCAAAAAAAATCTTTTAATCCCAGGTATCGCCTCGGTAATAGAAGCAATGAATGCCGGTCAGCAATTAGAAAGAATATACCTGCAGGCAAACATAAATTCTCCGGAAGCCGACGAGTTAAGGATGGTTGCAGAAAGAACCGGGACACCGGTAAATAAAGTTCCTTTTGAAAAATTGAGAAACTTTAATATTGAAAATCACAAAGGGTGTATCGCCATAAAATCCAAAGTACATTACCAGGAATTACAGGATATAATTTCGCTCATTGTGGAAAACGGCGAAACACCGCTATTTCTTTTGCTGGATGGAATTACCGATATCAGAAATATTGGTGCATTAGCAAGAACAGCTTATTGCTGCGGCGTTCACGCGATCGTGATACCCGAAAAAGGGGTAGGGGCGTTGAATGAAGATGCCATAGCAACTTCGGCAGGCGCCCTCGAAAATATTTCAGTCTGCAGAGTAAAAAGTCTTCACAATGCAATAGATGAACTTCACTTGAATGGCATAAAAGTTTTTGCAAGCGAAATGAAAGCAGAAGAAAATATTTTTGACATTGACTTTAAAGAACCATCAGCAATAATTCTTGGAAGTGAAGACAAGGGAATTCAACCATCTCTATACAAGCTTTGCGATCATAAATTTATGATTCCAATGAAGAATAATTTTGAATCTTTGAACGTTTCCGTAGCTGTCGGGATGATTTTATATGAGGCAATGAAGCAAAGAATGATGTGATAAATTAAGTTCGGTTGATCAATAAATTTCAGTTGGTGCTTCCACCAGTAATTTCTTACTTTCATCTTTGCCATGCGGTTTGGCAACTATCCCATATTTTTCGCTTTGATTTACAACATAGAAAATAAAAAATATTAAAGTACATTATATCCAACACTCAAATAATACAGTCCTCCGATTTTCGGATTACCATAAGCGTTTTGATAATACCGGTTTAAAATATTTGTACCACCAAGTTTTACCATCGATTTAATTTTTTTAAACTTGTAATTGACCTGTGCGTCTATTGTGCTAAAGGCTTTTATCGGGCCATTTGCCAACTCTCCATCCCAGTTGTAAGAATCTTGCCAACGGAGTATGGCGTTAAATCCTAAACGCTTACTTTTTCCTAAACCTTCATTCGAAAAACCTGCATTCAGCCTGTATTGTGGTGTATTAAAAAACGATTGAAACCCTAGCGGCACATCGGTAATCACATCAGAATAAATATTGAAAAATAATGAGTAGCTCTTTGGTAATTGATAGTCTATTCCAAGGCCAAATCCATGTGTTTTTACTTCAGTGCTGCTGTTTACTACAGTTGAAAAAACCTGGCCGGTTGCAGGTTGATATAATGCATTTCTTCCGAGGAAATCCAGGTATTTTCCAAAATAACTGTAGGCATCAATTAGGAGTTTATTTGCAATCAGGCCTTTGTAGCCTACTTCAAATGATCGCGCCGTTTCAGGTTTGAGTTCTTTATATACGTAAGGAGTGGAAGATGGTACGCCATCAATCAATTCCACTACCGGGTTTTTTTTAGCATTCATATAATCCATTACCCATGGCAACCCACCTAATAAAATGTAATCGCCCACATTTAAACGAATATATTTTTGTTGAGTAGTGGGAAAGCGATAAGCAGTTTGATAGGATATTCTTATGTTATTGTCTTTTGCAATTTTGATCAGGGCGCTTGCCCGTGGTGTATAATGTCCTTTGAAATCTTCATTCTTGTCATAGCGGCCGGATACTGACAACGTAAGAAAATCTTCAAATACTTTTTTTGTGATTTGTGAATAGATCCCGCTTTCATTAATCTTTATCGCTTCAGTTGTATCGATGAAAAGTGTTCCCTTTGAATCAAGAATATATTTTTTTAAGTTTCCTCCTATAATAATTTCTGCAAATTTTATTTGGTTCGAAAAATTGTACTGGCCTTCTGTCATCCACAATTGGGAACGCTCCAGGAAGCGACCTCCGTTCGGTATAGGAATACTTCTTACCTGGTCAAAAATATGTTTAAATTCTTTTGTCCCTGCAACGGGCCTGCCCATATCTGCAAAAGCCCGCGCAGCTTTGTGTGCATCGCTCATTGAAGCTCCACTTTGCAGTGCCGTTATAAATGCACCGGTGTATTGTGGATACCAGCTTCCGCTTATATTATTGAGGTCAAAACTCGGCTTCCATGCTTCATTAAATATCTGAGCAGTGACGGTGGCGCTGTATGCATCGCCTGCATCTTCCTGTGTGGTATAACTCCGAAGAAACCAATTTTTACTATTGAGTTCAATTTTATACTGGCCAATTTTTATGCCTTTTAAAATATAGCGGTTATTCCCTGTGTAAACCGTATTACCTGTCGCCCAATAACCCATTATTTGAGCTTCCATATCATTTGTTATCTTGTAATGAAGCGCCCCCGATAGTTTTATATTCTTTGTTTCAGGATCTACTACGTCTTTTTCATTATATCCTGTTCTTGAAACAAGAATAGGATTCGGAAAAGTATTAGGAGGAAGAAACTTAAGTAAGTCAACTGACGTCTCATCTCCATACACATTTACCCCATCATAGTTGGGATCTGTTTGTCGGTTACCGGAAATTATCTTGCCACCATTTGCCGAACGTTGATAGTTGCTGCTATCATTAGCCAACCAGTCGGTAGCACTGATATATTGCCCGCCTATTTTAAAGGCGAATTTGTTATTGAAAGCCTTTGCCCACCTGAAAGAATAATCATAAAATGAAGTTGCCTTTCCTCTTTGTTCTTTATCAACATTCATTATTCCCTGCTTAACCAATAAACTTATCCCCTGGTATTTAAAAGGATTCTTGCTATTGATCAGAACTGTTCCATTCATACCTCCCGGCCCATACAATGCCGAAGAAGCGCCGGGTAAGAGTTCTATGCTCTCAACGTCCAATTCAGTAAGCCCGGCAAAATTGCCCACGAAAAAATTGAGACCTGGTGCCTGGTTATCCATTCCATCTACAATTTGATTCACCCGGGAACTGCCGCTTCCATTAAAACCTCTTGTACTGATAGTTTTGAAGGTCAAACTAGAAGTAGTAAGATCAATTCCTTTCAAAGTGCCTGCAATATCATAGTAAGAACTTGCCGGAGAATTGAGAATATTTTTTCTGCTGATGCTTTCTACGGATACCGGCGATTCAAGGATTCTGGTAGGCACACGGGTTGAAGAAACAACAACTCCTACCTGCATTGTAGCCGCAGGAACTAAGTTTATTAAGACTTCACCGGAAGAATTAATTTCCACTTCTCTTGTGTCATAGCCTATTGAGGAAATAATAAGAACGAGGGGAAGGGCTTGTTTTGTAGCAATTTTGAAATTTCCCCTTTCATCACTATAAGTGCCTTCGCTAGTACCTTTTACCAAAACAGAAGCGCTACCTATAGTTTCGTTCGTTTCATTACTTGCCACCTTACCGGTAAGAGTCAGCCTTTGTCCGTCGACGATAGTGCAGCATAACAACATTATGGATATGCATGCCCGAAATATATTTTTTTCCATTTTTTTAAATTTATAGGTGATGATTTGATGCGTTATTTTTATTTCTATTCTCTTAATACAAACTCTATATCAAACAAACTTCGAACGATGTTGACCTTATTACAGGTACCGTTGTTGTAGGTATAATCATTATACTTTCCATCCGGAAGCGTGAGACGATACTTATTTTCGTCAATCTTTTTAACCGATAAAAATTTTTGAAACTTCTGTGAATAAACCTGGTTAATATTCACAGGCGGCTTTACATATAGAAGAAGGGTAGAATTATAAATAGGGAAACGACTGATCAGTTTTGAATGTCCATCTTCGAAATATCTGTATATGTTTCCTTCTGCTTCGAGCAAACTATTGGTTTTGCCGGAGCCGGTTTGTTTTTGACAAAATGAAGCATGCACCATCACTTCATTTTCAAAAGTTGAAGTTTCCTGCGTGTGATCGTAGAAAGAAAAAATAAAGCTGGTTTTAACTTCTGAGTTGAAACTCAAAAATTTTTGCTGGTTCTTAATTAATTCGTAAAGGATGATCTTACCTATTTTGTTGCCATTTCTCAATACATCATAAATCAACCTTCTTTCCTGTGCAAAAAGCGACCTTGTCAGCAAGCTTAAAGAAAAAAATACCAGGAAAATATTAAGGAAAAGGTAGAATGATTTTCTAAACTTTGCTGTGCTCTTTTTCATAACATCTGTTTGTATTGTGAAGAGATGAATAATGTTGCCCGTTCTTTATATTTTTCAGTCCGGCCTGTAATTGCTTTGTTGTCGCGGTACTCCCATCCGGGCTCCATCCGGGAGCATTGAAAAGATATTGGAGGTGAATTTGGAACTGGCTGGTTTTTTTGAGATCACCTGCAATTTTCATCCATTCATGCAGGACAATTTTTATTGCATTGCAGGAATATACATCCGATCTCAGGCCGTAACTCGGTTTGAAAGTTTCTGCCTGGTAGGTGCCAAAAATTTTGTCCCAGATAATAAGTGTTCCCGCATGATTTTTATCGAGGTATTCAATATCGCTTGAATGATGGACTCGGTGATGGGACGGTGTATTAAAAATAGCCTCGATCCATTTTGGCAATTTCTTAATGGTTTCTGTATGCAGCCAAAACTGGTAAATTACACTTGCCGATTTTGCAAAAACCACCATGTATGGACTAATACCAACAAGTGGCATCCATGCCCAAAATAAAAAATTGCCCGTAAGGTTACTTGTCCATGGAACACGCAATCCGGCTGAGAGCGTAAAGTTTTTAGAAGAATGATGCACCTGGTGTGATGCCCATAAAAATCTTACCTGGTGACTGCAGCGATGGAACCAATAGAAAGAAAAGTCGTCTGCAAAAAAACAAATTACCCAGGCGTACCAGGAGTAATTGGGAAGCGTAAAAATTCTGTAGCGGTAAATTAAAGTATAAAACAGCAGTATGAAACCGTTGGTTGCCGCTGAAAAGGGAATCCGTCCTATTACGATGATAAAACTTGTAAGAATGTCTTTTTTCTCATGAATACGTTCTTTCATCTGAAAAGCCGCTTCCGCAGCTACCAATATTATTATTACAGGAATTGCCGGATAAAGAGCTGAACTGTCGATATACATGATCACCCGTTTTAAAGATTGTTGATGAATTGTGTTCCGTTAGTTCCCATAATCAACTTCATTGGTGTAACTTCTTTTTTGGAAACGTTATTCGAATCTACAGTCCCGACCAGGCGATTACTAATTGATATTTACATTCAATACTGGCGATGAAGTATTTTTTATAAGCAGGAGAAACAAGTTGGAAGCCTGCTAAACATTATTAGATAATTTTTTAGTGATTATCATTTTTTTTTGCAATTTTTACTAAACCTTCTGACACTACTTGTCATTTCTGCCAAAATTTAATTATGGAGTCAACCGGAGCACAACAGGTCTTCTTCAATCATATTAAAGGATTGCTTCCTCCGCATGTTTCATTTGTTGATGAAATTGCGGATTTATTGAATATTAGCAACGACAGTGCTTATAGGCGAATAAGGGGAGAAAAACCAATCGCTTTAGAGGAGATAAAAAAACTATGTTTAAACTATAAGATCTCCCTGGATCAGTTGTTACATCTTAATTCTGAATCTGTGGTTTTTAGCGGAAAACTTGCTAATGCAAAAGATTTTAATTTTGAATTGTACATGCAGGATATGATCCGGCAGCATGAAATGATTAATTCGTTTGAACAAAAGGAATTACTTATTTTAAGCAAAGATTTTCCCATCTATCATTATTTTAATTATCCGGAACTCGCTGCTTTTAAATATTTTTTCTGGATGAAGACAATCCTTCATTATCCTGATTACAATAAAACAACTTTCGATATCTCTTTAATGGCTGATAACATCATGAAAGCAGGGGAGAAGATTCTCGCTACCTATAATAAAATATCCTCTACAGAGATATGCAATGTAGAAAATATCAATACTACGTTACGCCAGATAGAATACTATAAAGAGACAAATGTATTTGCGGCAAAAGAAGATGTTTTAAAAATATATGAGTCTCTTGAACGGACTATTGATCACGTAGAATTGCAGGCGGAAGCCGGCTATAAAATCAGCCGACCGGGTAAGGGGCCAAACAAAGGGGCGCCTTTCAATTTATATTTTAATGATTTTATCCTGGGAGACAACACCTTTCTTCCCATATTGAATGGGAAGAAAATGGTTTTCATTGTACACACTTATTTAAATTATATGAATACAACAGATAAAGCCTTCGCTGAGTACACCTACCAGCATTTTCAAAATATCCAGCAAAAGTCAACCTTAATAAGTGTGGTCGGAGAAAAAGATCGCCGCATATTTTTCAACCGGATCAGGGGAAATATTGATGAAAAGAAAAATGCTGTTTAAAATGAAAACACCACAACACTTCTCAAAAATTCCTTCATAGGATACCTGCTTTATACTGTAAAAGTAAATTATGGAAATACAGAACTCTCAACTGCTATTGTTCAACTATATCAAAGGGCTTATGCAGCCCCACATTTCTTTTGTAGATGAAGTTGCGGAAGTGTTGCAAATCAGTAATGATTCTGCCTATCGCAGGATACGCGGTGAAAAACCTATTACTTTAGAAGAAACAAAATTGCTTTGCCTCAAATATAGAATATCAATTGACGAACTGCTGCACCTCAATTCCGATGCATTTATTTTCAGGGGAAATCTCACCAATAATAGTGATTTCATTTACGGAAAATGGTTGGAGTCCTGTCTGGAAGTTATAAAAAGGGTGAAGACCTATGAGACCCATCATATGTATTACCTCGCCAAGGAATTTCCTTTTTTCTATTATTTTTTGATGCCTGAAATAGCATCTTTCAAATCGTTTTTCTTTATGAAATCCATTTTATTTTATGACGAATGGAAAACAGCGAAATTCTCGGTGAAAGATGATTACAGCCAGTATCATAAAATCTGGAAAGAACTTAGTGGCACCTTTGCAACTATTCCGGGAACTGAGATATGGAACGTCGAAAACGTCACGAGCACAATAAGGCAAATTGAATTCTACAACGCGACCGGCGTATTTAAGTCGGTTGATGATATGCATTGCCTCTTTGACAAATTACTGGAATTAATTGATCATATAGAGATGCAGGCTGAAAGTGGTTTAAAACTAAACTACAGGGAAAAACCTTCTGATAGTGCCGGGGCAAAATATCACTTGTATATCAATGAACTCATTATGGGTGATAATATGCAAATCGTACAATTGAACGACAAGCATTATACCTATCTTAACCATTCAATCCTGAATTTCATGATGACTACCAGTGAAAAGTTTAACTCCTATATGAAGAAAACATTGGAAGTAATTGCTCAGAAATCAACTCCCATAAGCGGGGTGAATGAAAAAGAAAGGCTGATTTTCTTTAATAACCTGAGATTGAAAATTGAAAATGGTAGAAAGAAAGTGTTTCTATAAACCGCTCAAAACTGCATTATGTTAATTCCCGTTCTTTTTGCCATACATTGGTATGCATCATTTTTTATGCAATCTTTTTTTCACCACCGCTATTCTGCACACAATCATGTTACGATGCCTAAGAGATCAGAAAAGTTTTTTTTTATTTGCTGCTTCCTGGCACATGGTTCCTCCTATATGAGTCCGATAGCCTATGGCATTATGCATAGGATTCATCACATACATACTGATACGGCCAATGACCCACATTCTCCACATAACGAAACCAATTTCTTTAAGCTTATGCTTGTAACACGGAATAGCTACCAGGAAATATACACGGGTAGGTTAAGAGCAAACGAAGCCCTGGCAAAGAATCTGCCGGAATGGAACGCATTTGAAAAATTTGCTCACAACTGGATTACAAGAAGTGCATGGATACTAATTTACGTCACGCTCTATATTCTTTTTGCCACTTCATGGTGGATGTTTTTACTTTTGCCTTTGACCATTACTATGGCTGCGTTCCAGGGCACCATTATTAACTGGTGCGCACACAAATTCGGCTATAAAAATTTCCAATTGCCAAATTCTTCGACCAATATGTTTCCCATAGACATTCTTTTTATTGGTGATGCATATCATAACAATCATCATAAATATCCAGGAAAAACAAAAAACTCTTATCGCTGGTTTGAAACAGATATTATTTACCATATAATAAACCTGATGCATAAAGCAAAAATCGTCCGCTGGAAAAATTCATAATTTGCATGGTGTCTGATTTTTGATGGAACCATAAATAACGATTAATGCATCAAATAAAACTTATTGAATGCCCACGTGATGCCATGCAGGGATGGAAGAATTTTATCCCTACAGAAAAAAAGATCAGCTACATAAACAAATTACTTGAAGTTGGTTTTGATACAATAGATTTTGGAAGCTTTGTATCTCCAAAAGCAATTCCTCAAATGGCAGATACCAAACAAGTCATTGGTCAATTGTCATTGGTCAATAGTAAAACAAAACTTTTGGCCATTGTTGCAAATGTTAGAGGAGCATCTGAAGCTTCTGAATTTGAAAAAATAAATTACCTGGGCTTTCCTTTTTCTATTTCGTCCACATTTCAAATGCGAAATACCAATAGCACTATCGAACAATCATTGGAAACAGTGAAAGAGATAAAATCTATTTGTGATAAAAATAAAAAAGAACCGGTCGTATATATTTCAATGGCTTTTGGAAATCCTTACGGCGATGATTACGATGAACAAATCGTTTTGCAATGGATTGAAAAACTGGTAGGGGAGGGCGTTAAAATTATTTCTCTTGCTGACACTGTAGGCGTAGCAACACCGAATCAAATATCTTCCGTGGTAAAAAAGGTTACCCAGGCTTTTCCAAATATAGAGACCGGTGTTCATCTGCATTCCACACGAACGCTCTGGCGTGAAAAACTGGAAGCTGCAAGGGAAAACGGTTGTACTCGTTTTGACGGCGCCCTAAAAGGAATTGGAGGTTGCCCGATGGCAAATGATGAACTTGTGGGGAATATGGACTCTGAACTTATGATTGAATATTTTCGGGATCTTGGCCACCTCAAAAATCTAAATATGGAAGCACTGGCTGAATGCAATGCCCTTGCATCTGAAATTTTTATACAGTAATACATGGATTTTATTTTGCCTTTTACTATTAAACCTTCAGCCGATAAAATTTCCTACGGGCAAAAAATATTCTTCATAGGTTCCTGTTTTACCGAAGAAATAGGGAATCGTTTTAAAAAACTGAAGTTTGATGTTTTGCAAAATCCAAATGGAATTCTTTATGATCCACGCAGCATAGCTTATGCGCTTAGTTCATACGTGGAAAATAAAAAATACCAGGAGCAGGATCTTTTTTCGCAGGATGAATTATGGCATAGCTGGCAACATCATTCTGTTTTTTCAGGTATGAACAAAGAGGAAGTGATTAATAATATAAACAGATCACAATCAGCAGCGCATAATTTTCTACGGAACGCATCGTGGCTTATTATCACTTTAGGCACATCGTATAGTTACCGTTTAAAAAGTAACAGCGAGTTTGTTGCAAATTGCCATAAAGCGCCCTCATCAATTTTTGATAAAATACTAACCGCTCTTGAAGAAATTCAGTTGCAGATTTCAACCGCAATCCAAAATCTGCAATTATTCAATCCAGGCCTTAAAATTATTTTTACGATTAGCCCTGTCCGGCATATACGTGATGGTATCATTGAAAATAACAGGAGCAAGGCCAGGTTGATAGAAGTGGTGCATGCAATTATCGAAAAAAATAAAAATACTTTCTACTTCCCCGCATATGAATTGGTAATAGATGTTTTGCGTGATTATAGATTTTATAAAGAAGACATGGTGCATGCAAATGAAACTGCGGTCAACTACGTTTTTGAATCATTTTGTAAAACCTTGCTAAGTGAGGATGCAAAAAAACTGGTTACCGAATTAAAGACGCTATTATCTGCGATGAACCACAAGCCTTTTCAAAATGAAAGTGCAGCTCATAAAAAATTTTTAGAAACGCAACTTGAAAAGGCTAAAAAAATTAAGGGATTAAATCCGGGTATCGATCTTTCAAAAGAGATAAATTATTTCTCCGGTATTACTTAACGAATCGCTGTAATAGCAGTGCCTCCTGATTTACTTTCAGTTTTCACAACACCAAACCCCGGGGCAAACCATTCTGTATTTTCTATATTCATAGGCATGCCGATGCCCATAGTTTTTATTTTCATCTTTGTGGTGTTGGTAATCTTATAACAATCCCATGTTCCGGCAGAAGTGGTAACTTTTTCTTTCGCCTGAACTTTTCTTTTAGTTACCTGCATGTCAATCGATTGTTTCATCCCATTGCTTTCAACATCTATCTGCATACCGGCATCCTTCAATTCATCGCCCGGCTGCATGGCTGCGGGATATTCGATGAATGCGTTTGAAACGGTCGCATTCGCATCGGTATTTCCTTTCCCGGTTTGAGGAAGATTCATCCTCATGTCCATCATCATTATCCCGTTTACACATTTAATTATGTTGGTGGCCTTTACAACGGACTTTCCATTTTTATCGAACATCTCCGAATTGATGGTTGCAGTAGTTGTTCCACCGGAATTACTAACATTAGAAACTGTGTAAATCTGTTTGCTGGTCGCCTGGCCCTTTTTATTATAAATGGTCATCTCGATGGTCTTATTATTTTGAAAATAGTAATACGTAGCGCAATCCTGCGAGTAAACCAAAGAAGTGATCAGGCTAAATAAAGCAATCATTTTAAATTTCATAATCAGATTATTTGTTCCCAAGATAGAAAATAATAGAAATGAATTATATCAATAAGCGCATAAATGTGCAGATGAATCTTATGATTGATTAAATGGTTCTGCATATCATCCATCTAATCGGTACTTCATATACAGAAATAAACTTGTTTGGTACAATGTTTGAAACCACTATACTACACTAAAAAATTTACAATGAGATCCTTAAAAATTTTACTTTTCATAATTCCCGTTTTTGCGATAGTCGCTATGGGATGTAACGCCACTAAATCGCAGAAAGGGGCGGCTATTGGAGGAACAGCAGGTGCAGTGGGCGGTGCTATAATTGGCAAAGCAGCGGGTAATAAAACACTCGGAACTATATTAGGCGCTGTAATTGGGGGGTCAGCAGGGGCCATAATAGGGCGAAATATGGACAAGCAGGCAGAAGAAATAAAAAATGACATACCCGGCGCTAAGGTGGAAAGGGTAGAAGAGGGGATAAAGGTTGAGTTTAATGAAAAAATACTTTTTGCTTTTTCCAGTTCTGACCTGGGTGATGCCGCAAAAACGAATCTTAACAACCTCGTTAACGTGCTTAACAAATATCCGAATACAAATATAGAGGTGCAGGGACATACCGATCCCCGTGGTAGCGATGAATATAATATGGGATTGTCTGTAAGACGTGCGACCGCTGTTGCAGATTATCTAAAAAGACAAGGAATTTTAGCCACGAGAATTACTACAAAAGGATACGGAGAATCAGCGCCTGCTTATCCAAATGATACCGACGAGGGAATGGCTCAGAATCGCAGGGTTGAATTCTTAATTACTGCAAATGAGCAAATGAAGGAAGACGCCCAAAAACAAGCCAATCAATAAAACACTGGCAAAACTCAGTTAAGAAAATAAATAGTTATTGCCGTAGGTTAACACCAGCGGCAATTTTTTTTTATAACGAACTCATTTCTTCATGAAACCTGATGGAATACTGTTCAAGTTCTTCAAGTACAGGTTCGTATATCTCCGGCAGTGTTGGTATATGAAGCCCGGTTAATTTTATTTTTTCCTCCATTATTAATTTCGCGGCTATGCCCAATGGTAAGCCCACTGTTTTCGCCATAGCCGTATGAACCTGGTCAGTACCTTTTACGATAAGACTGCTTACGATCATTTTGTTTTCGCCATTAAATGTATATCCGATCTCATGAACCATCACGATCATATCTTTTTCGTGCGAATGTATTCCAAGCTTGGTTTCTAACAGGCGCTGGATAATATACGCGGAAGACGTGAATGCAAAGCCGATAGGAGTTTCGTCACGCATGCCCAAGTAGTCAATCTGTTGAAGAAATTCATCATCGAGAAATTCCACATTGCTGTTACCCGACTGATTTTTGAAACTTGCGTAATAGGCGGAATTGTTTATTTTTTTATAGAACCATTCGGCATAAGTTTTACAATCTTTTATTTCATCAAGATCATGTAAAGACGTAAATCCCATATTTACAATTTTATTCCATGCCCGGCAAAACGAAGAAAACCGTAAGGTTGTTCTTATGAAAGTACCAACATTGCTCAGTCCATAATTATCAATGTATGAAAGTGAATCCCGGTTAGGATACCATGCCAGCGGAAAGAGGCCCGGAACATTAACTTCGCTGCAATTCCTGAATACCTGTTGGTAGGGAACTGTTACCGTCTCCCCATTTTCCCGGTACACCGCACCGGAAGAGCCTGCCATTACTATATTTCCAGGATTCCATGTTATTTTATAGTGCCAGGGATTGTCATCATTTTCAGGAGCCACCAAACCACCGCAATGAGATTTAAAAGAGGTGATTTCTCCTCCCGCTGTTTGTATCTCATGAATGATTTTCATGGCGCTCATGTGATCAATTCCCGGATCAAGGCCCATCTCGCATAAAAAAAGTAAGTTTTTTTTTGTTAACTCTTCTTCAAGAGATTTGATTTGTGCATCGATATATGATGCTGTTAAAAGATGTTTTGAATAGGCTACGCAATCTTTTGCCACTAAAAAATGCAAGTGGGGAGGAAGCATAGAAATAATCACATCCGCCTGCTGTATCAATGCCTTTCTTTGCGTTTCATTACCCACATCAATTGAAGTTGCTTTGGCGGTTTTACTTCCCGTAATCTTAGATTGAGCGAGTGGCAGATCGGCATCGCATACCACGAGGTTCCAGTGTTTTTCATCACTG
The DNA here is from genome assembly GCA_038251675.1 of Chitinophagales bacterium. Lineage (GTDB taxonomy): Bacteria > Bacteroidota > Bacteroidia > Chitinophagales > Chitinophagaceae > Ginsengibacter. The sequence continues at coordinate 27,749 of JBBSBD010000055.1, forward strand.
CATTTACCTAAATATTGTATGAGTGATGTTGCAGATTTACCCGCGCCGAATATTAAAATGGAATTCATTTACTATTTTTTTAACAGGTGATTTTTTGATAGAAAACTTTTAGTTGCTTTGCAACCCGTAACAAAAATTTTCCATCATCTAATCAGTCAATTTAACTTTACGGCTTTCTTATCCCGTGTTAACAAAGAAAAGAAATAATCAACGGTTGCGCTCTTGAAAATAGATTTTTTCTGTGTCAATTTTCTTTTCCACATTCTCGCAAAAAATGGTAATAAAAATGCCTTGATTGTTGGGGTTTTAATAAGGAAAACAGGTATGAAAAAAGTATATTTGCCGATAGTAAAAAATTATGGACAATACTGATGATCAATTGCCGGCACAAGGCCGCGAAAGAGGAAGAATAATTCCGGTAAACATTGAAGAACAAATGAAATCCGCATACATTGATTATTCAATGAGCGTGATTGTGGGAAGGGCATTACCCGATGCACGGGATGGGTTAAAACCCGTTCACCGCCGCATTCTTTATGGCATGTACGAGATGGGAAATTTCTACAACAGGGCCTATAAAAAATCTGCCCGTATCGTCGGTGACGTTATGGGTAAATACCATCCTCACGGCGATGCGTCTATCTATGATACGATGGTGAGAATGGCGCAGGACTGGAGCATGCGTTATACACTGGTGGATGGCCAGGGTAATTTCGGAAGCCAGGATGGTGATAGCCCTGC
>JBBSBD010000056.1:0-27709 GCA_038251675.1 Chitinophagales bacterium
AAAGAACATTTTCCTGGTTGCTAAATTTTAGAAGATTAGTAATGGATTACGAAAGAACAGCAGAGTCTGCAGGTAGTTATATTTATATCGCTATGATGATGCTAATGGGAAAAAATATTAATTAACTCAAACAGCTTCTAAGTCTTTTGTACAAATCTAAATTTACTTCATGAAACCGTACAGCCAGTTCAGGGCAATGAATTCGATTACCAAAGCAAGTTTGATAGCAATCTTCAGGAGCCCTTCTGCGGTTGTCTTTGGATTCGCATTTCCGTTTATTTTTATTCTCGTCTTTGGTTTTATTGGAAATAGCAGCGGAATAAGAGGTTATAAAATAGCACTCGCCGACAATATTGACACCTCCAACCTTTTATTCAATGCATTTAAAAAAAATAAACAGGTAATTATTAAGCGATATACTAATAGAAAATTACTTACTGAAGACGAACAAAAAGGAAAGATAGCGGGCATAATAAATATTCAAAAAAATGAATCTGACAATCCGCCTTATATTTTTACTCTAAAGAGCAGCACGTCAAGCAATGACCAATGGCCCCAATTTAAATCAATTGCAGAAGGTATCATAAATGATGTAAGTGAAAACTATTATAAGGGAAGGCCAAAATATGCGAGTTTCGATTTTGATTACAAAAAGGATGTCGCGGAGATTCGTGAGTATAAAACAATAGATTTTATTCTTCCGGGTCAACTTGGATTTTCCCTGCTTGCATCCGGCGTATTTGGTGTTGCTTTTATGTTTTTCAATCTTCGGAACACTTTGGTTTTAAAAAGGTTTTTTGCTACGCCCATCAGCAGGACCTATATTATCCTGGGAGAAATGTTCAGCCGGGTCATTTTCCAAATGCTCACTGCTATCGTCATTATTCTTATGGGATATTATTTCTTTGGATTTACTTTAATACATGGCTTCGAAACTTTTATGGAAATGCTGTTTCTTAGCTTTATTGGCCTTATAGTATTCATGGGTTTCGGCTTTATCGTTAGCGGGCTTGCAAAAAATGACAGCACCATTCCTCCGCTTGCTAATATAATTACCCTGCCACAGTTTCTAATAGGAGGTACATTTTTTTCAATTGATGTATTCCCTAAATGGCTGCAACCAATTTCCAAGGCACTGCCTCTTACCCATTTAAATACTGCGTTAAGGGAAGTTGCGTTCGAGGGACAAAATCTGTGGGATGTAAAAGCGGAAATAGGAATTTTATTATTATGGGGCATAGCTGTATATGCAGTCGCTGTAAAAGTTTTCAAATGGGAATAAAAAACATTTACAAATGCGAAAAGTAAAACTGCTGATAGCCGGGCTCCTCCTGATAATTTGTTTCCTTTTTGTAATTACATTATTTCTTCCGTCAAAAGTTACCGTGTCTAGATCTATAGAAATAAATACCTCAGTTGCCGATGTTGAAAGGGAAATAAAGGATTTTAATAATTGGAAGAACTGGTATCCTGCTTTCATGGATAAAGAAATATCGATATCAATTGCAGGCTCCCAAAATGTTTCACCCGCCAACACTGCGACATTGCGGGATAAACATGGCCATGAGATTATATTCCATATAGTTTCAAACTCTATGGACAGTATAATAGTTAAGATACAACCTAATAATAAAAAAGTGATAAAATACCAGTTTATTATTTCCCGCCACAGCGTCGGGTACACGCAAGTTATTTGGAATGTAAATACAGATTTGGGTTGGTATCCGTGGGAAAGAATTCAGGGCATCCTAATGGATAAAGTTACCGGGCCAGGATATGTAGCAGCATTACAGAATTTAAAAAAAGTTACAGAGAACGGTGCCACACAAACTCAGGCTAAATAATTTTTTGTAAAAATTCTTCAATTACTGCGTAAATTTTATTGAGCTCCTTTTGCCTGATACAGTAGGGAGGCATTATATAAATTGTGTTTCCAAGTGATCGTAAATAGACTCCTCTCTCCAGGCAAAACTTTATAAAATCTGCGGAAATATTGTGCAGGTAACCGTCCACTTCAGAGGTAATAACTTCAAATGCAATTATGGTACCCAGATGTCGTAAGTTCTTAATAATTTTTTCCTCCTGGAATATTTCCATTTTGCCGGCAAAAGCTTTCTGCGATAAAACTATTTTCTCAATTTTTCGTTTGCATTTTTTCTCCTGAAGCAACCCCAGGCTTGCCAGCGAAGCTGTGCAGGCCAACGGGTTGGCTGTAAAGGAGTGGCCATGAAATAATGTTTTCGCTTTATCATCACTTACAAACGTTTCATAAATCTTTTTTGTACACGCGGTAACACCCAAAGCCATTGTGCCTCCTGTGAGGGCTTTACTAAGGCAAATGATATCTGCTTTTTCTAAAAGATAATCCCCTGCAAAAAATTTTCCTGTTCGATAAAAACCGGTGAGCACCTCATCCGCAATGCAAATAATTTCTTCTTTTTTCAAAGCCGACAAAAGTGTATTTAATTTTTCCGGCTCATACATCTTCATGCCACCGGCACCTTGCAAAAGAGGTTCGTAAATAAAACAGGCTATTTGGTTTTTATATTTTTCAATAGTTGCCGTTATAATTTCAGCATTGCTTTCACCGGGAGTTTCAATAAAAATCACTTCAAATAATTTATCCCGAAAGGCAACAGTATAGGTTCCCCGCTCACTTATACTCATTGCGCCGAATGTATCGCCATGATAAGAATGATGGAAGGCAAGAATCTTATTCCGCTCACTTACATTTTGATTCACCCAATATTGCAGGGCCATTTTAATGGCGACTTCGGTTGCAGTGGATCCATTATCGCTATAAAATATTTTTGAAAAATCTCCCGGCAGAACCTTTACTAATTTTTCCGCTAGCTTTACAGCAGGAACATGCGTAAACCCCGCGAAGATTACCTGCTGCAGTTTCTTCGACTGCTTATATACTTTTTTTGCGATAAACTTATTTCCATGGCCATGAATATTTACCCACCAGCTGCTTACCCCATCAATGTATGTATTTCCCTGGTCGTCATATAGCAAAGCCTTTTTACCTTTTACAACCGGAATAGCAGGCAACCTGTCTTTTTGATGTGTGTAAGGATGCCATATATACAAGTTATCTTTTTGAGTTAAATTCATTACTATAGGTTCGTTTTCGATGATAAAAATTCTTCAATGCAACGTTATATAAAATACGGTTGTCAAAGAACTTGCAATATTACAAATGGATTATAACAAACTCGTAAGAGATGCCCTAAAATTGAAGCCCGAGGCTCAGCGTGAGCTGTATGAGCATTTCGCACCGGTTATGTTGGGTATATGTTTCCGCTACACCAAAAGTATGGCCGATGCAGAAGATGTTTTGCAAGACGGTTTTGTGAAAGTATTTAAGTACCTCCATCAATATAAATCGGAAGGCGAGCTCGGCGGATGGATAAGAAAGATAATGGTGAATACGGCATTGAATTTCCTGAAAACAAATAAAAAGTATCAGAATGATTTAATGTATAATGAAATGACGCTGCACCCCGTTTTTAATGATGATCCCCAAATACAATTACAGGCCAAAGAACTATCAGAACTTATAAGACAACTACCGACAGGCTATCAAACTATTTTCAACCTGCATGCCGTGGAGGGCTACAGTCATGTAGAGATTGGGGAGATGCTTGGAATAACCGATGGCACATCGAGATCGCAATATGCAAGGGGGCGGTCATTACTTATTGAGTGGATAAAAAAAATTTCATCACAAGAGCAACATGAGCACTATGGAAGAAAATAAATTTGAAAAGCAGGTGCAGCAAAAGATGGAGAATTTAAGATTAGATCCATCAGAATCCGTATGGGAAAACATAAAGAATCGCATTGAAAAAAGAAAAGACAGGAAGTGGGGGTTTTTGATTTTCTTCCTTCTTTTCATAACTGCATTAACAGGCGGATATTGGTTTTTAATTTCACCTGATCATCCCGGTTCAAAAAACAAAGAAGCTGTAAACATTAATACCGAGAAACAAATTGATGACTCAGCAATTGATAAAAAAAATATTGTAAGGCAAGACAAAACTGCAATAGGGCAGCTGGCAGCAGATCAAAAGAAAGTATTAAATAATTCTTCAGAAAAAGTAAAAGGCGGCAATAAAAATTCTACTGAATCACACGAGCCCATTAACGAAAATGTAAACAGAAACTTTTTTAAAAATAAGACAAAGGGAAATTTGGTTGCGATTGTAGCTTCCTCTGAAGTCGCAACAATGCCTGTGGAGAAGGAAAGTAACGACAGCGTGGTGGCCCGGCAACCCAATATTGAAAACAATATCAATAATGCGAATGATAAAGTGTTGCCCGATGTAAAAATTGATTCCAATAAGGTTGAAAAAGATATTGCAGTTATCGGCGATTCAACGATTGAATCAAAGAATAAAAAAGATACAACAGCAAAAAATATTGTTGCAAAGAAACTCGCAAATATTTCTTCAAAAAATAAATGGCATACAGGAATTTTTATCGCCGGTGGAATTTCACATGTGGGCAATCAATTCCTGGGGCTTGGCAATTCAGCAAATGCAGATTATTCCCAAAGCCCGGTAAACAACGGATCAACTGGTGGAACCGTCATTCTAAGCCCTTCTCAAATTAAAACTTCAGCAGGTTATGTTGCGGGTGTTTTTCTGGAAAAAAACATTTCCAAAAAAATTAAAGTTTCATTTGGAGTAAACTATAAAGAGTTCAATACCTCAAATGTAGTGGGTAAAAAAAATGATACGGCTGGATTACTTTCTGGAGGAGTTTACTATGACTACTATTCAAGGAATTCGAATGCCAGGAAGCAGTATAATAATAATTTCAAGTTTATGGAATTGCCTTTAAGCATAAAAGTACAGTTGGGAGCTAATAAAAACTTTCCTGTTTTTTGGAGTGGAGGTATTCTGCTCTCTCAATTGCTAAAAAGTAATGCGCTACAGTTTGATGCCGGTTCCGGAATTTATTATAAGGACAATTCGCTGTTTAATAAAACCCAAATAGGACTGAGTACAGGCCTTTCCGCCGCTCTCTTTCAAAATCAAAAAAGTTCTATTTTATTTGGTCCATACATTTATTACTCAGCTTCGCAATTTGCTAAAGAAGGATTGTATCACAAAAAACATTTCGTGTTTTTTGGCTTGCGATCCGAAATTATTTTTGGGGAAAAATAACTCGTAAAGCAACGGTTTGAAATTACCTGCTGTCAAGCCATCAAATTATCTACCATGAAAAAATTATTGGCTATTCCCCTCTATATTATTATTGTATTCTTCGTTTCTTTTTTATTTAGCGGGTGCCTTAAGGACACCATTTCATGTGAACATCCTTACTCTTACACTTTTTACAAGCCATTGTATAAGACCACCGCAGAAGTGAGGTCAAACATAAAAAGCAACGCTCCCAGGGAAATACAGAACCCCGGTAAAATGTTTATTATAGGAAATTATATTTTCTTAAATGACATCGATAAGGGCATTCATGTAATTGACAATTCAAATCCTGCAGCACCTGTTAACAGGGCATTTATAGATATTCCGGGCAACATGGATCTTGCTGTAAAGGGGAATATTCTATACGCGGATCTGTACACTGACCTCGTAACACTCGATATCACAGACCCTTTAAACGTGACAGTGAAACAATACAATGATGGCGTTTTTCCAGCCCGTGCTTACAGTAACGGATTCTACGGAGACTCGACTAAAATAGTTGTGGATTGGGAAGAAAGAGATACAACCGTAGTATCAGATTGTGGTATCAACAGATGGTATGATAGAGGAGGAATCTATTATTCGGCACTTTCAAATAGTCCGGGCTCACAAAATTCAGGTTCACAAAATGTTTCTGCCTCGCCCATTGGCCAGGGCGGCTCGACTGCAAGGTTCGCAATCGTGAATAACAAAATGTACACAGTCTCCACATCTGATCTTAATGTATTCAATATATCTGTTTCAGATAAGCCAACATTTTCCAATACGGTCAACATTAACAGTTGGAGCATTGAAACAATTTTCCCTTTTGGAAATAAATTATTTATCGGCTCGCAAAACGGCATGTTCGTTTACAACATCAGCGATCCTGATCACCCGGCTCTTGACGGCCAATTTGGACATGTGCAAAGTTGCGACCCCGTTATTGCCGATAATTCTTATGCATATGTAACGTTACGCTCCGGTACAATGTGCCAGGGATTTACTAATGAATTAGACATTTTGAAGTTGAATAGTTTTACAAATCCTCAACTGGTAAAAATATATAGCCTTACCAATCCAAGGGGCTTATCGAAAGATGGGAACCTTTTGTTTATTTGCGATGGGGCAGACGGCTTGAAAATTTATGATGCAAAGGATGTAAATAATTTAAAGCTAATAAAACAATTCCCTGGTTCGGAGACTTATGATGTAATTGCTTTTAACAACAAGGCGTTAGTAGTCGCCGTTGATGGCCTTTATCAATATGACTATTCTGATGTAAATAACATTCACTTGCTAAGCAAGATCACAATCTCAAAATAACTTTTTATGAAATTGAGGATAATTTATGGTTTAATGTTAAGCTGTATTCTTTACTCTTCGGCTCTGGCACAGGACGGGAAAGTAAAATTTCATTCGATAGAAAACGGCGGCGTTACCATTGGAGAAAGTGAGGCGAATGCAGTTTTTCAAACAGTAAATGGAATAAGTGTCCATGATTGGTTTTTGGGTGTTGGATTTGGAGTTGATTATTATCAATACAAAACGCTTCCCTTATTTTTAGATGCACGGAGTTTTTTTGGGAAAAAGCAAAAGTGGTTTTTATATGGCAATTTGGGTTATAATTTCGCCTCACATAATAAGCCCGGTAAAGAATTTTTTTATTATGATTCTTACGATTTAAAGGGAGGTGTTTACACAGATTTTGGAATTGGTATAAGAACCCAGTTAATTAAGAAATCTTCTTTATACTTCAGCCTGGGACACAGTTACAAAGAATTGCAAAGCAAATATGGAATAGCGCCTTTATGCCTGGAATGTGAGACCTCTTTTTATAATTATAAATTTGGTTACGGTAGAATTATTGCAAAAGCGGGCATAGGCTTTTGATCGTACTTCTTAATAATCTTTTCTATTCAAAAGAAATAAATTTCAAATTCCTTTTTATCCCCGCAAACTTTGCCCTTCTCAGCGGCGAATCTTTAAAAATAATTTTGAAAGATTCTTCCGTAAGATCTTCCCAATCGCTTTTGCTAAAATTTAAAATTTCAGGTATAGGCGTGAATTGATTTTCCGAATGTGGTTTAGAAAATCGATTCCACGGGCAAACGTCCTGGCAGATATCGCATCCAAACATTTTATTTTCAAATTTTCCCTTCATCTCATCGGGAATAAGGAGGTCTTTTAATTCAATCGTAAAATAAGAAATGCATTTACTTCCATTAATAACCTTGTCGGGTAAAATAGCATCCGTTGGGCAACTGTCTATGCATTTTGTACAGGTGCCACAATAATCTTTTGCAAAGGGATCATCCGCATCAAGATCAAGATCGGTAATCAACGTCGCGATAAAAAAAAATGACCCTGCCCTTTTCGTGATCAGGTTACCATTTTTACCTACCCAGCCTAACCCGCTTTTTTGCGCCCAGCTTTTTTCAAGTACCGGGGCGCTGTCAACAAAGCCCCTTCCATTAACGTCACCAATTTCGTCTTTTATAAACTGGAGAAAATTTTTCAGCTTTCCTTTTATTACTTCATGGTAATCTTTTCCATAAGCATATTTGGAAATTTGCGGAGCCGAGGCATTTTGCTGTTCAGAAGGAAGATAATTCAGCAGTAAAGTAATTACTGATTTTGCACCAGGAACCAATTTTGTTGGATCAACCCTTAGCTCAAAATGGTTTTCCATATAATTCATCTTTCCGTGAAGGCCCTTATGAAGCCAGTCTTCGAGGCGCCGGGCATCGTCATCGAGTTTTTGCGCTTGTGCTATTCCACAATAATCGAAGCCCGATTTACACGCGATTTCCTTTATTAATCGGGAATACTTATTTTTTTTAAAAGACAATCAAAATTGTTTTAGTTTATTAATCTTAATATATATATTCACCCTCTAAATATCATTTACACCAAAACTACAACCATGCTTCCCAAAAGAAACACCAGCCTTTTGCTGGTATTATTACTAGCGCAAATCAACTCATCAGCCCAGGACAAATTAGCTATTAAATTCGGGAACGTGAAGCCTGGAGATTTTGATATTAAATCAGAATTAATAGACTCCAGCACCAACGCAGTTGTTGTTGCAGATGTAGGCAAATCACAGTTCATCTCTAATCCAAATGATTTTACTTTTTCTTTAATATTTACAGAAAAGAAAAGAATAAAAATTATTAATAAAAACGGGTTTGATGCTGCAACCATTATTATTCCTCTATACGTGAGTGAAAATAATAAAATGGAAAAACTTAGTGATCTCAATGCTTACACGTACAATCTTGAAAACGGGAAAGTTGTTGAAACCAAGGTATCAAAGTCCTCTGTTTTTACGGAGAAACATAGTAAACATTGGATATATAATAAGTTTACTTTCCCTGATCTGAAAGAAGGAAGTATTATCGAGTATTCTTACCAGGTAAAATCCGATTTCTTTTTTAACCTACAGCCGTGGACTTTCCAGGGAGAATACCCGGTACTCTGGAGCCAGTATGAAGCAGGTATTCCGGACTTTTTCAAATATGTAGTTCTTTCACAAGGCTATCAGCCATTCTTTGTTAATAAAGTTAATAGCTCACAAATCAGTTACAATTTTATTGAGCATGGTGAAAGACGTGCAACCGGATTCGGCGAAGCTCCGGATAACAGTTCCAAGCTAAATACGGTTAAATTAGATGGTGCAATTGATTACCATACCTGGATAATGAAAAATATACCTGCTTTAAAAGAGGAAGCGTTCACCACGACTTTACGAAATTCCGTTGCTAAAGTGGAATTTCAGTTAAACATGGTTGCCTTTCCTAATACTGCCCCACAGGCTTATATGGATACCTGGGAAAAAGTAGCCAGTGACCTGATGCTTGAAGACGAATTCGGCGCTCCAATTGAAAGACCCAACAACTGGCTCGACAATAATGTGAATGATATTGTGAAGGGTGCTGGTGTTCCTAAGGAAAAAGCTCAAAAAATCTATGAGTATGTGAGGGATAATTTTACCTGTAATGATGAGCATGGTATATACCTGACAACCAATTTAAAAGATGTATTTAAGAATAAAAGTGGCTCCGTCGCAGATATCAATATGTTATTGATTGCAATGTTGCGGAATCAAAAAATTGATGCAAACCCGGTTATTTTAAGCACCAGGGATCATGGGTTTACCCATGAACTATATCCATTGATGGACAGGTATAATTATGTAATTGCAAAAGTTTTGATTGACGAGTCTCCCTATTACCTCGATGCAACTACTCCCCAGGCCAACTTTGGAGTGCTTTCAACAAAACTTTACAACGGCCAGGCAAGGGAAATAACCAAATCTTTTGCAATGCCCGTTTATTTTGTGGCTGATTCACTCAAGGAGTCGGATTTTACAAATGTTTATATTTCTCAATTAGATGATGGAGGCGTAGAAGGTAGTTTAACCCATAACTTCGGGAAGTATGAATCATTAGATCTTAGAAAAAAAATGTCTAAGACATTAAGCGAGGAATTTACGAAAGCGCTGCAAACGGAATATCCGGAAGAAATTACGATAGAAAATCTGCAAATTGATTCTTTAAAATTATTGAATGAACCGGTTGGCCTGAAGTATGATTTAAAACTTAAATCTTTTGGCGAAGCTGATATCGTTTATTTCAGCCCTATGTTGGACGAGGCAATAAAAAAGAACCCCTTTGTCGCTGCGGAAAGATTTTACCCGGTAGAAATGCCTTACACAAGGGAAACTGTTTATAACCTGGCCATGCAAATACCAAAAGGCTACCAGGTAGACGAACTTCCAAAATCCGCCAAGGTTAATTTTAATGAGGATGAAGGAATGTTTGAGTACCTGATCTCTGCCGATAAAGAATTAATCCAGATGCGTTGCCGGTTGATTTTTAAGAGGGCGAATTTTATTAATGAAGATTACCAGACGCTAAGAGATTTTTACGCCTTTGTTGTATCAAAAGAAGCAGAGCAAATTGTATTTAAAAAGATAAAATAAGACACCTGTGATTCTTATAAAACTTAAAGCCCATAGAGGATGCCATACAGGCATCCTCTTACTTATTGCGATATTTTTTCTCCCTAATCTCAAAAGCATCGCACAGGACAATGCCCCCGTAAAATTTGGTAAAGTAAAGGCGGAAGATTTTACACTAAGCTCCCCGGTAATAGATTCCAACAGCAACGCCGTAGTAGTTGTTGACAAAGGCGAGATTACATTTGAAGGAAATCAAAAAGGCTGGTTTAGCTACATATTTAAAAAAACCAAGAGAATAAAGATCATTAATAATAAAGGCTTTGACCTTGCTACTGTAAAACTCTTATTGTACCAGGATGGTCAAAATAAAGAAAAGGTTGAAAATCTAACCGGCACTACTTATAATAACGATAATGGAACAATTACTGAAACCAGGCTAAGCTCAGGCGATTTCCTGGATGAAAAATTTGATAAAAATCATTTTTACAAAAAATTTGCTTTACCAGCAATAAAGGCAGGCTGCATCATTGAGTATTCGTACACAATCAAATCTGATTTTATATTTAATATTCCTGCATGGGAATTTCAAAGTGCGGAATGCCCGACGTTATGGAGCGAATTCAGTGTAAACATTCCGGGCTTATTGACTTACATGTCCTCCTTTCAGGGTTCTCATACATACTACATTAATAAAAGCGGGGAAGGATTCAAAGTTTATAGCGTAAGCAGGGCTGCGGACAATGGCGGGGCGCTTACTTCAAGCGAGACAGAAAGGCTTGCAGTATCAACTCAAACCATCTTACATAGATGGGTAATGAAGGACGTTCCTACTTTTAATGTCGAAAATTATATCTCATCTCCTTCTAATTTTATTGACAAAATAAGATTTCAATTAAGTAAAACTTACGATGGTGAAACCTATCATGATGTTGCAAATAACTGGGGGAAAGTCACCGAGGAATTGATGAAGCGGGAGGATTTTGGAGAACCCCTCGTTGAAGAAAATAACTGGCTCGATAAAATAGTTGAACCGCTATTGCAGGATAACGACAACACCTTGCAAAAAGCTCAGAAAATTTATTACTATATACAAAAAAATTATTCGTGCGTTGACCACTATGACAAATACATTAAAACATCTTTGCAGGACGTAGTAAAGAAAAAGAGTGGTACCGTGGGTGACCTAAACTTGTTGCTTATTGCCATGCTCAAGCATGAAAAAATAGAAGCATCTCCGGTACTGCTGAGTACCCGGGAATTCGGATGGAACTCCCCCACTTATCCCCTCATGGAAAAGTTGAATTATGTTATTAGCAGAACGAAAATTAATTCCAGGGATTACTATCTCGATGCAACAATTCCCTTTTTACCCTTTGGTAAGTTGCCCTTAAATTGTTACAACGGCCATGCGAGGGTTATTGCGTCGGATACTACGGCCGTTTATTTTGAACCCGATTCATTGAAAGAGAACAGCAGAGTAAGCTTGTTTATTTTCAATAATGATAACAAAGAAATGGATGGGACATTTGCCCGCGAAATGGGCTTTTTCGAATCATTAGATGCAAGAACTAATATTGATAAGTCTGATTTACAGGCTTATGAAAAAAAGATAAAGTCATCCTACCCCGAAGATATTTCATTATCGGACCTTAAAATAGATTCGCTCGACTCGATTGAATACCCTATATCATTGAAGTTTAATTTCAAACTTTCATTTTCAGAAAACAGTGATATTATTTATTTCAACCCATTCATGGGAGAAGCCGTGAAAGAAAATCCTTTCTATGCAGCAGAAAGGATGTACCCTGTTGAAATGCCCTATAAGACGCATAACACATATACCTTAAACATGGAAATACCAAAAGGTTACAAGGTAGATGAACTCCCTAAATCTTCTCGTGCTTTACTTAATGACAAGGAAGGCATGTTCGAATATTTAATAAGTGCCGACGCTAACAATATACAGATGCGATGCATCCTTGAACTTAATAAAGCAACCTTTAGTCCAGATGATTACCAAACGCTCAGGGATTTTTATGCGTTGATCGTAAAAAAAGAAGCGGAGCAAATAGTATTTAAAAAGATAAACTAACCATGAAAATTACCATCCTGATTTTTTCTGTTTTCTTTTCGGGCCTTGCAACAGCCCAGGACAACAGTGCCTTTTTTATCCCTGATTCTTTACGAAAAGGTGCTAATGTAGTAAAGCGCAATGAGGAATATATCTTAACCATAAAATCTCCGGCTAAATATACGCTGTATGAAAAACACGTATATACCATTTTGAATTCTTCGGCGATTAAATATGCAACGTATAGAACGAGCTACGACAAATTCTCCAGTATAAATTCGGTCTCGGGTAAGTTATACAATAGCATGGGGAAAGAAATAAAGCATACAAAAAAAAATGAATGGACTGATAACAGTGCTTATGATGGGTTTAGTTTATTGTCAGATGCCCGGTATAAAATGAATGAGTTCTATTCCGCTGACTATCCTTACACAGTAGAGTTTGAAGAAGAAGATGATTGCACCGGCACTCAAGGTTTCCCCAATTGGATGCCACAGAGCAACCCATGGATGTCTGTTCAAAACAGCAAGTTCACAATAATTGCACCGGCTGACTATACACTAAGATATAAGCAATCAAACTATAATGCGGAACCGGTGATTACTCAAAAGGGCAATCTAAAAACCTATACGTGGGAGCTAAAAAATATTCCTGCAAAAAAATATGAAGAAGATGCTCCTTCTTTTTCTGAACTTACACCCGTTGTATTTTTTGCCCCGTCCAAATTCGAAGTACAGGGATTCAGTGGAGACATGTCCACATGGGAAGGCTATGGAAAATTTATGTACCAGTTACTAAAAGGGAGGGATATTCTACCGGATGACGTAAAAAGGAAAGTGCATGATCTCACTGACAATCTAAAAGACGAAAAGGAAAAAATATTTGTTTTATATGATTTTCTTCAGAAGAATACCCGGTATATCAGCATACAACTCGGCATAGGTGGATGGCAGCCCTTTGAAGCATCTTACGTAGCAGAAAAAAAATACGGCGATTGCAAAGCACTCTCGAATTTTATGATTGCCTTGCTTAAAGAAGCAGGTATTACCGGCAAATATGTTGAAATATATGGGGGCGAATATCCTCCACCTTTTAGAGAAGATTTTTCCTGTTCACAATTTAACCACGTGATTGCATGTGTACCTCTTAATAAAGATACAGTCTGGCTCGAATGTACCAGCCAGACTGTATCTGCGGGCTATATGGGAAGTTTTACCGGTAATAGAAAAGCACTTTTAATTGACGAAACAGGCGGGCATGTAGTACAAACTCCGGTTTATAAGTTAGCCGATAATTTTAAAAAAGGAATAGTAAAAGCCGTTGCAGATGACCAGGGCAACATAAGCGCAGAAATTACCAATACGTACTATGGCCTTCAGCAGGACTTGCCTCATGCACTTATTAATAGCGCATCAAAAGAAGAAAGGGAAAAATATTTGAATCAAATGTTTAATCTGCCAACCTACCAGGTGAAAAAAAATAATTACAAAGAGCATAAAGGCATTCTCCCTTCAGTAGATGAATCACTGGAAATACAGTTAAACAATTATGCTATCATTACGGGGAAACGGCTTTTTATTAACCCTAATATTTTTGGTGGGGCTACCGGGAAAGTTTTGCCCGATACGGCAAGGCAGAACGATTACATCGTTAAAGATTCTTACAGGAATGTTGATTCAATCGAAATAAAAATTCCTTCTGGCTATAAACCTGAAAGTGTGCCTAAAGACATGGCGGTACAGACTAAATATGGAAACTATACATCGTCGGTAAAAATAATAGATGACAAGATCGTTTATTACAGATCGATGGACCAAAATAGCGGCCGTTTTCCTGCAAAAGAATTTAGCGAAGTGGTTAAATTTTATGACCAGGTTTATAAGTCTGACAGAAGTAAACTGGTATTGGTAAAGGCCGACTAATTGCTGTTCTATTTCTGTTAGATAATTTTTTATTCAAAAGGAGAAATCGCTTAGTAGTCAATTTCATTATCAATGACGGTCTTTAGTTCCTTATACTTTTCGCCACGCCCCTTATTTTTCAAATTAAATACAAACAGGAAACCTGCATATTTTCTTTCATTATCTACCCACGGGAAACTTCCAAATAATCCCGGGCTTGTAACAGCAGATGATCTGTTTACGGCATCATCCATAACCCACTCACCAAGGCCATAACCCCAGTTTCCGGCCTCTGCCGGTGAATAAGCTACCCTGGTTCCTTTTGTGTAATTATGCTGCATAAGAGCCACAGATTCTTTTGAAAGTACTTCCTTTGCATTATACATTCCATCCTGCAAAATCATCTGTAAAAAATGAATATAATCCACTGGCGTACTGAATGCGCCGCCCGCCGCTAATGGAACTTTTTTTTCTCCAAAATCAGTATTCGTCATTCCACATGGTACGGCAATTCTTTCTTTGAATAATGTTTTAAAATCTCTGCCACTTATTTTTTCAATAACCGCGGCAGCTATTTGCAAGCCTACACTACTGTAATGAAATACTTTGCCCGGTTCACCTTCCATAGGTTGCTCAGCGATTTTTTCAATCACCGCATTCATGGTTGTTCCAGTATTAATGATTTCCCGGGAATCTTTTAAATTTCCTGCATCAATAGCTGTAAGATGTGAAAGGCATTCCCATATAGTGATATTTCCTTTCTGGTGCTCAGTCATAACTGGTAAAAATTTGCCTATCGTATCGCTAAGGCTCAATTTGCCTTCGTCAACAAAGGTCATCACCAATGCAGCGCTGAGCCATTTGCTGCAACTCGCAATGGCGCCACGCGTATTAATTGTATAATCCTGCAACATTTCATCCGTATCTTTGCCTTGTCTTTTCGCTATAAATTTTCCTACCATTTTTTGCTTACGCGAAAGATCGTTCTCTTCTTTTTCATAAACTATCTTTCCATCTTTTAAAACCAGCAACACTGCGCGGCCGCCAAGATCTTTTAAATTATCATTCAGCCATCTATCTGTCTTACTAAAACTGCCCTGGGCAAAAGTCGCCTGCAAATAGAGCATGAAAGATAACATGAGACTGAATTTGCGGCAGTTTTGCAGGTATTTATAAGACATAATTACTGATTATTGATGATTCCCGTATTGGTGTAAAATTTGATGTCTACATATAAATTTATTAAAAGAATAATTAGATATATATGAACCCAAATAGTTTAACGATAAAATCGCAGGAGATCTTTCAAAAAGCGCAGCAAATGGCTTTTAACGAAAGAAATCCAAATATCGAAACCGAGCACATGCTAAAAGCTTTGCTCGTGGATGAGGATAGTCCGGTGGATTATCTTCTAAAGAAGAATAATGTTAATGTAAATTTTGTTGAGAGTAAGATAGATGAGAGTTTAAAAAAGCTTCCAAAAATTGCAGATGGGGAACCGGCTCAGGTAGTAAGCAGGGATCTGAATAATGTTTTGTTGCGTGCTTCTTCAACCTTGAAAACGTTTAATGATGACTTCGTAAGCGTTGAGCATCTTTTACTTGCTATTGTGCAGGGAAATGATAATTCAGCAAAAATTTTAAAGGATGCAGGCCTTACGGAAAAAGGATTGATTGCTGCAATTAAAGAATTAAAAAAAGGATCAACGGTTTCCTCTCAGACGTCAGAAACACAATTTAATGCGTTGAATAAATATGCTAAAAACCTCAATGAACTTGCAAGAAGCAACAAGCTTGATCCTGTGATAGGACGTGACGAAGAGATAAGAAGAACGCTCCATATTTTATCAAGGAGAACCAAAAACAATCCCATACTTGTAGGTGAGCCGGGTGTAGGTAAAACGGCAATTGCTGAAGGGTTGGCCCATCGTATTGTAAACGGTGATGTACCGGAGAACCTGAAGTCAAAAATAATTTTCGCACTGGATATGGGATTGCTCATTGCCGGCGCAAAATATAAGGGTGAGTTTGAAGAAAGACTGAAATCAGTAATTAAAGAAGTGGGCGATAGTGATGGAGAAATTGTTTTATTTATTGATGAGATTCATACCCTGGTTGGTGCCGGTGGCGGTGATGGTGCTATGGATGCAGCAAATATTTTGAAACCTGCGCTTGCCCGGGGAGAGTTGCGTGCTATTGGTGCAACCACTTTAAATGAGTACCAGAAATTTTTTGAAAAAGACAAAGCGCTTGAGAGAAGATTTCAAAAAGTATTGATAGATGAACCATCTGTGGAAGATGCGATTTCGATATTGCGCGGCATAAAAGATAAGTACGAAACACATCATCACGTAAGGATAAAGGACGAGGCAATTATTGCCGCTGTGGAACTATCACACAGATATATAACCGATCGTTTCCTTCCGGATAAGGCAATTGATCTTATTGATGAAAGCGCTGCAAAGCTCAGGCTGGAGATGAATTCTATGCCGGAAGAACTGGATAAACTTGAAAGAGCGATAAGGCAATTGGAAATTGAAAGAGAAGCGATAAAGAGAGAAAAAGATGAAGTAAAATTAAAAGAGCTAAGTACAGAAATAGCTAACCTCTCCGTAGAGAGAGACACCTTCAAAGCCAAGTGGCAACAGGAAAAAGAGATAGTAGAAAAAGTACAGAATGCCAAGGCTGAGATTGAAAGTTTGAAAATGGCCGCAGAGAAAGCTGAGCGTGAAGGTGATTATGGGAAAGTGGCTGAAATAAGATATGGCAAGCTGCAGGATCAGGAAAAAATAATTGCAGATTTCACCGCACAGCTTGATGAGATAAGTGAAAAAAGGTTACTGAAGGAAGAAGTGGATGCCGAAGATATTGCAGAAAGCGTGGCAAAAGCAACGGGTATTCCCGTAAATAAAATGCTGCAAAGTGAAAAAGATAAATTATTAAATCTTGAGGATGAATTGCATAAAAGAGTGATAGGCCAGGATGAAGCTATCGAGGCAGTTGCTGACGCTATACGCAGAAGCAGTGCTGGTTTGCACGATCCTAAAAAACCAATTGGTTCGTTCATTTTTCTTGGCACTACAGGTGTGGGTAAAACAGAATTGGCGAAAGCTCTAGCCGAGTATTTGTTCGATGATGATAGCATGATGACAAGAATTGATATGAGTGAGTACCAGGAAAAACATTCGGTAAGCAGGCTCGTTGGTGCACCTCCAGGATATGTTGGTTATGATGAAGGTGGACAGTTAACCGAGGCCGTTAGGCGCAAACCATATAGCGTGGTTTTGCTTGACGAGATTGAAAAGGCGCATCCTGATGTTTTCAACATTTTGTTACAGGTATTGGATGATGGGAGGTTGACAGATAATAAAGGCCGCGTGGTGAATTTTAAAAATACCATTATTATTATGACGAGCAATATGGGCAGCCATATTATACAAGCCAACCTTGATAATGTTACCGAGGAAAATAGGGATGAGGTGGTTGAACAAACTAAAACGGAAGTACTGGAATTATTGAGGCAAACTATACGTCCTGAATTTTTGAACCGAATTGATGAGGTGATTATGTTCCAGCCTTTGCTGCGCAAAGAAATCAAAGAAATTATCAGGATACAGCTTAATGCTCTTAAAGATCAACTTTTGAAGAACGGCGTTTATCTTGAATTCACAGACTATTTGCTGAATTACCTTGCTGATAATGGTTTTGATGCGCAATTTGGTGCACGGCCTTTGAAGAGATTAATTCAAAAGCAAATCGTAAACCAGTTGAGTAAAAAATTACTGAGCGGTACAATTGATAAATTGCATCCCGTATTGGTTGATGTTTTTGATGGAGTAGTAGTGTTTAGAAATGATGTGAATAGCTATGAAAAGGTGACCATATAATTTTAAAAACTATTAAAAGCCCGGCCGGGTAGCCGGGTTTTTAATTTGTATTCAATCGTAGTTCAAATATTTTTTCATGATTATAAAAGGTAATCCACCTTTCTTGAGCAATTCATCATGGAAATAACGGATATCAAAGGATACTCCCTCTTTTAATTGCGCTCTATTTTTCCAAGTTAAAAATTGAGCTGCACCGTATTTATAGGTGATTACCTGTACCGGCCATCTCTTCATCCTGCTTATTTCCCGCATGGCAATATCATCCTGGTTTTCTATATATTTTTTCCAAAAGGCCAATGCTTGATCATCTGTCCATCCGTAATAATTTATAGCAACATCGAGCGACACTCTTACTGACCGCACAATATCCCATTCCCATCTTCCTAATTCCTGGTAAGGTGTTTTGTAAAGGCCAAGTTCTTTCCCGTACTCTTCGGCATAGGCAGCCCAACCTTCCCCATATCCGGGATACCAGAATAGCTGCTGGACTTCTGACCGGTTTATACCATATGCAATTGAAGTTTGAAAATGATGACCAGGGACCGCTTCATGAATAAACAGCCAATCCATTTGCCGTTTATTATATGGCTTATCGAATAGATTAAAATAAAAAACATTTTCGCTGTAGTATCCCGGGGTATTGCCGAGATTAGCATTCGTTCCTCTTTCTATACCTACGGCAGGTATTTTATAATTCAAAAAGATATTTTGAAGATTTGAAAGAACAGTTCGTTTTATTTCTGCATAATCTCCTTTTATTTCGGCTTCATCATTAATAAAGAACGACGAATCATTAAGCTTTACATAAAATCTTTGTTCGCTCAATCCAAGACTTAAACGAATTGCTTCAATATTTTCCTGCGACCTCTTAATTTGTTCAAGGCCCAATTGATAAATTTCCTCAGGTGAAACGTCATCTCCTAACCATCTCTTTAGAAAATATTTATACCAATCTTTTCCCAGCGGTATTTGATAAATTGATTCTGCACCCGCAATCGCCGCTTGATTTTCAAAGCTACTGAGCTCAAGATCCAGCCGTTCAAGATTGAAGTTAGCCTGGTAATTCATCAAATCATAATCCAGCAATTCCTCAGAATTTAATGCACCAGGTTCAATAAGTTCTATCTCGCTTTTTAGTTTCTTAAAAAATTGGATTTGTACTTTTATAGATTGAATTGATTTATCGGCAAGAATATTTTCTTTAAAGTTCAATTGCAAATCGGACAGGTTCAGCTTCTTTACTCCTGACACATATTCCGATCGTATATCGATAAACGATTTATCCCTTTTCCCAAAGTGGCAACTGATCGAAGAAAATAAAAGAAGTAAATACAGGAAGGGCATAAAAGTCAATTTGTAATAAAACGGCTATTAATAAAAGGATCGGAGGAGCTAACGCCGGCTATTCTTAATAAGTTCCCGGCCTTAAATTTCGAAAGCTTTCAGGATCAAAAATTGAATTATTAATATCTATGTTTGCTTTAATATCATGATATTTTTCTACCTGCGCAAGTTTGCCATCAATATAAAAATAAACCACGCTTTCGCTATATCCTCCTCCTATTTTAATATGGCTTTCAAAGAGGCCTTCTTCTTTTTGTTTTCCGTCGAATTTCAGCATCCTCACAAGGTTGAAATTATTTTTATCAATCCAAATTTGGTTTAATGTGTTTTCGCCTTTGGCTGCCCCAATTACGTAAACATTTTTTCCTTTCCACACATCTTTGTGAAATTTATTAAGATCATAACCGAGAGAACTCATTTTTGAAATCACCACATCAAATGAATAAAAGTACATTCCACCCAGGAGAAAGGTGAGGTCATTTTTATCCGGCCTAACTGATGAAAGCGTTCCAGTTCTGAAAAAATAAGACGAGTCATTTTTAAAAATCACCGCATTTCCGCTATCGGGATTTCCAAAGTCTATCCTAAAATCATTGGGGAATTTTATGTTCTCATACCAGGTTTCAGTTCGTCGCAAGCTATCATTTTTATACACCTCTGTAGTTTGATTAAAACTTAAAGTTTTATACCATTTACCCGCGTAGCGATCATGCATTTTTTTAAGAATATCTCTGCTCCCATCAACGTTGATCATTGATACTGAGCACACAAAGATCAGGATTGAGGCTACTGTTTTTTTCACGCCAATAATTTTATTGAACAATAAGGCACAGGAGAATATTATTAAGTGATATACGCTTTATTCGTGTGGTACAATTAGCGGACGGGTGTCCAAAAAAAGCACCGTGTTGCCCAAATACCGAAAAGATTAATTGTAAATCAGGAATCAGAAGGTGGGGTCTCACCTTCTCCCATCACAAGATTTGCACCGCCATCGCGCATTATTTCTTCCATGTTACGATCATTATCTACAATCCCTTTTTCTTCAAGCATTCTCATATCTTTCGCATCCCTCAGAAATTCGGAAGCAAATATAAACTGGTTGAGCTTTTTATTTTTATTGAATATAATTTCTTTATTAGTTCCTTCCCATTCCTTTTCCCCCAGATATAAGTAGATAATATTTTCGCCAATTTCCATTACGCTATTCATGTCGTGTGTATTGATGATAGTTGTAATATTATTTTCTTTGGTGATATCACTTATCAACTGATCAATAAGCAGGGAAGTTTGCGGATCGAGGCCCGAATTAGGCTCATCACAAAATAAATATTTGGGGTTAAGAACTATAGCCCTCGCAATGCCCACCCGCTTCATCATACCTCCGCTTATTTCAGCCGGAAATTTTTTATTAGCATCTTTTAAATTCACCCGGGCCAGCACATCATTAACACGCTCAATCTTCTTTTTATGATTCCAGCTAGTAAACATATCGAGCGGAAATTTTATATTTTGCTCAACCGTCATGCTATCAAAAAGTGCTGAACCCTGGAACAACATTCCTATTTGCTGGCGCAATTCTTTTCTATCTTCCTGGTGCATGGTTGCAAGGTCTTTGCCATCAAAAAGAATTCCTCCGCTATCTACTTCAAACAGGCCCACCATACATTTTTGCAATACAGTTTTTCCACTTCCGCTTGAACCTATTATCAGGTTTGTTTTACCTGTTTCCATAACTGCGCTTACACCCTTAAGTATTTCTTTATCTCCGAAAGACTTTTTTATATCTTTTAGTTCAATCATGCGTAACAGTTATAAATGATTCGGTATTCAATAAAAAATAAATAATCCTTCCAGGTCAAGTTTTTAGCCTAACAAAATTTGCGCTAATATGTAATCTGCAAATAAAATTAAGATACAACTTGTAACAACAGCTTTGGTACTTGCCCTGCCGATTTCAAGAGCTCCACCTTTTACGTTATAGCCATAAAAAGAAGAAACACTACTTATAATAAATGCAAACGTATAAGCTTTTATAAGTGCAAACCATACATTTTTCGCTATAAAGCCTACAAGCAAGCCTTTGTCATATGTATCTGCTGAAAGAATACCGGAAAGGCTCCCAGCCAGTCTTCCTCCGTAAATTCCTAGTACGGCTGCTAAAACAACCAGCAATGGAATTGTAATAAGAGCGCCGAGTATTTTTGGCATCACGAGATACGCTTTGGTATTAATACCCATAATCTCAAGGGCGTCAATTTGCTCGCTTACCCGCATGTTTCCTAACTCGCCGGCGATCTTACTGCCTACAACTCCAGCCAACACAATACATACTAACGTGGGTGCAAATTCCAATATCACGGTATCCCGAACAACCTGGGCAATGGTTTCCCTGGGAATCAAAGGACTGGTAAGTTGATAAGCTGTTTGCACCGCACTCACCGCACCCATGAAAATTGAAATAACGGATACGATCCACAATGAACCTATACCTATTTCAACAGACTGGTGCATCAGCTCTTTCCAATACATTTTAAAGTTCTCGGGTTTGGTAAACATTCCCTTTATCATTAAAAGGTAGCTGCCTATTGTCGAAAATAATTTCATTGAGAACTATTTTTTTTATACTTCATTTCCTGTCTTTTTCAGACGCTTCAACCTTCTTGCTGGTGCTACTTCGGGGGTTTTTGCATTTTTACATTTCATTTGCGCATCTACTACGGCTATCATTACCATGTTATAAATACTTCTTACCTGGCTTCCCAGTTGTAATATATGCACTGGCTTACTAAGACCTAATAAAACAGGCCCAATAGCTTCTGCACCTCCTACTTCCTGTAAAAGATTATACGCAACGTTACCGGCAGCAAGATTTGGAAAGATCAGCACGTTCACGTCCTTATTTACCAGCTCACTAAAAGGATAATTATCCCTGATCATCTCTTTATTGAAAGCGACATTGGCTTGCACTTCACCATCAACAATCAGCGTCGGGTCTTTTTGTTTTACAATTTCCCTGGCCCGCGATACCATTTTTGCTTCCGGAGAATCACTGCTTCCAAAATTAGAATAACTCAACATAGCGATAACAGGCTTTATCCCGAAGTTCTTTAGCTCTTTGGCAACCATTAAAGTAACGTCCGCGAGCTCTTCCGCCGTTGGATTGAAATTAACGGTGGTATCGGCAAGAAACAACGGACCTTTTTTAGTCATCATGATGTACATGCCTGCTACTTTTTTGGAACCCTCTTCCATCCCGATTATCTGCAAAGCCGGGCGAATCGTATCAGGATAATTTTTAGAAAGGCCAGAGATCATTGCATCGGCTTCACCGGTTTCCACCATCATGCAACCAAAATATAACCGGTCCTTCATTATTTTTTTTGCCTCATAATAATTAAAACCTTTGCGTTGTCGCTTTTGAAAAAATAGTTCGCTGTAATGTTTTCTTCTTTCAATGGATTCATCACCTTTTGGATCAATAATTTCCATTCCATCAAGATCGATTCCATTCTCGGCAGCAATCGAGTGTATAATTTTTGGGTCTCCTAGCAGTATCGGATAGGCCAGGCCTTCATCCTGCACAAGTTGTGCGGTCTTTAATATTTTTTGATTTTCCGCTTCAGCAAAAACCACTCTTTTTGGATTTCTGCGTGCCTTATTTCCTATCATTCTTAAGAGCTGGTTGTCAATACCAAGGCGATCATTTAATTCAACCGTATATGCATCCCAGTCGGCTATAGGCTGGCGGGCTACTCCACTTTCCATGGCAGCTTTTGCAACAGCAGGCGCTACTATTGAGAGC
Source organism: Chitinophagales bacterium (assembly GCA_038251675.1). Classification (GTDB taxonomy): domain Bacteria; phylum Bacteroidota; class Bacteroidia; order Chitinophagales; family Chitinophagaceae; genus Ginsengibacter. Next base: position 23,166 of record JBBSBD010000056.1, read on the forward strand.
AAGCGATTGTCAAGAGGTTTTGGGATGATATAGGTTGGCCCGAACATAATGTTCTTTTCGTTATAGGCCATGGTAACAATATCCGGCACCGGTAATTTTGCAAGCTCAGCCAATGCTTTTACAGCCGCCAACTTCATCGCTTCATTTATTTGGGTTGCTCTTACATCGAGGGCACCGCGAAAAATATAGGGGAATCCTAAAACGTTATTAACCTGGTTGGGGTAATCACTTCTTCCGGTAGCCATAATAACATCTTTCCGTGCACTCATCGCTTTATCATACGTTATTTCAGGGTCAGGATTGGCCATCGCAAACACGATTGGATTTTTTGCCATGCTCTTTACCATCTCTGGAGTGATCACATTTCCAACACTTAATCCTATAAAAACATCCGCGTCTTTCATGGCATCTTCCAGGGTTTGACTGAAATTTTTTGTTTGGGCAAATCTCTTTTTTATTTCGTCAAGCCCTTCCCTGCCAGCGTGAATCACGCCTTTTCTGTCGAACATAACAAAATTGGAGGCTTTTGCACCCACAGCCTCATAAAGCTGAACACAAGCCATCGCTGCCGCGCCTGCTCCATTTACAACAAATTTTACACGATCGATTTTTTTCCTTTGAATTTCTAATGCATTCAATAAAGCCGCAGCGCTTATTATAGCGGTACCATGCTGATCATCGTGCATCACAGGAATCTTGAGCCTTTCTTTCAGCTTTTTCTCTATATAAAAACATTCGGGCGCTTTTATATCTTCTAAATTTATTCCACCAAAAGTGGGCTCAAGAGCTGCCACTATTTCTACAAACTTTTCAGGATCTTTTTCATTGATCTCGATATCGAAAACATCTATATCAGCAAATATTTTAAAAAGCACCCCCTTGCCTTCCATAACAGGCTTTCCAGCTTCGGGTCCAATGTCGCCGAGGCCTAAGACGGCAGTGCCATTACTGATTACACCTACAAGGTTTCCCTTTGCGGTGTATTGATATACCGCTTCAGGATTCTCATTTATTTCAAGGCATGGCACTGCTACTCCTGGGGAGTATGCCAGCGAAAGATCTCTCTGTGTCTTGGTGGATTTTGTAGGGATTACTTCAATTTTTCCGGGCCGTCCTTTTGAGTGATAATCAAGCGCCTCCTGCTTTCGAAGATTTTTTTGCATATTGGTTTTTTGAACTCTATTTGCTCCTAACCGACTTAGGAATCATTTATGGGAAGTAAAGATAGGTAATGTGACTAACTCATGTAATAGTTACAGATGCCCCCAGCCAGGCCATAATTCCAATTCCATTACTGATGGCAGCTTCATCTATATTAAACAAAGGAGTGTGCACTCCTGCGGTTATATTTTTTTCCTTATTGCCGACACCCAGCCGGAAAAAACAAGCTGGTATTTTATGAGAATAAAAAGCGAAATCTTCGGCGCCCATCCGCATTTCTGTCTCTTCCACATTTTCTTTTCCCGCAAATTCTATTGCCTTCTGCCTGGCAATTAAAGTGAGTTGCTCGTTATTCATTACAAATGGATAACCCACATCAATCAAAAGATTTATGTCGGTTCCCGTCATTTGCGAGGTATGGTTACAAATATTTCTAATGAGATCGTGTGCCTTAAACCTCCACTCTTCATTCATCGCCCGGAAAGTACCTATCAATTTTACTTCCCCGGGAATTACATTGGTCGTATTGCCGCCCTGGATAGAAGTTATGGACAGTACTGATGGATTAAATGGATTATTCATCCTGCTGATAACCTGCTGCAAATTGACAACAAGTTGGGATGCAGTAAGAATAGTATCGCTTGTAAGATGCGGCGCAGCGGCGTGCCCGCCTTTGCCACTAATTGTTATATATATTTCGTCTGCACTCGCCATTACCATACCTCCGCGAAAACTTAGCTTACCCACTTCGAGACCGGGATGGACGTGTAATGCAAATATTGCTTCCGGTTTAGGATTTTCAAGCACGCCTTCTTTTATCAAAAGGCTTGCGCCGCCGGGGTTCTTCTCTTCGCCGGGTTGAAAAATTAGTTTTATAGTGCCTTCCCATTCATCTTTCAATTCATTCAAAATTTTCGCAGCTCCAAGAAGACAGGTAGTGTGTACATCATGGCCACATGCATGCATGATACCCTCGTTTTTAGAGCGGTAGTCAATATCATTCTGCTCCTGGATTGGCAGCCCATCCATATCCCCGCGAAGAGCAACTATTCTATCATCCGGGTTTTTCCCTTTAATAATTCCCACGACTCCGGTGGTAGCCATTATTTCAAACCTAATACCCCATTCAACCAACTTTTGCTGTACAAACTTCGAGGTTTCAAATTCCTTAAAGCTTAGTTCAGGATGTGCGTGAAGATGATGACGCACTTCTAAGAATTCTTCGGAATACCTGGCAGCTAATTCTTTTATTTTCTCTTTTATCATATTTTAATAAGAATGGGACAAATGTAAAAAGAGTTTCACGGATGAAACTCTTTTTTAGGCGATTAAAGAAATATTGCAAACTTCAAAAAGCATCTACAAGACTCGCAAGCAACGTACGATAAAATAGATCACTATCCGGAAGTATAAAGCAAAAAAAGTATTATCAATAATACACGTTTATGCCAGGCATTGTATCTTCATCCACTTTTACTATAATTGAAATTTTAATAAAATCTGAATCTCGGTTTTTATCTAAGAAAACCGAAATATTATTTTTTTTCCAAAACATTTTAGACCAGACATGTTGGCCTTCAATTGATGTTTCAGAAGCAAGAAGAGCACTGTCGAACATATTATTCATCATGGATAAAAGTCTTTCTTTATTGGGATTATCCAAAAAAATAAAAATGCCCATAATTTCCCCGGACTTATCTGATGCAGCAAACACATTTTTCACTATCCCTACATTCTCAATAAACATCGAATCGGAATTTATAAAATAGTAATTAAAATTATCTTCAAACCAAGGCCTTATTTGTTCATTATCAATATACTTTTTAATCGGTTCTAATCTTACTTTTTTTATTTCATTAATGTTGCTATTAATAGTAACAATGTTCAACCCTCTTTCAGCGAATTCAATCTTTTGCGCCATAGAAATATTTGGATATATAAGAGATAACATTATAAATAAAAACTGAATCATAAGCATCCGAGTATTGGCCAATCATAATTTGCAGTTCCGAAATCGGTAACAGTAATATTTGAAGCCGATGACAAAGACCCCGTTCCACCATAACTTTGCATGTAGGAATTTATTTGTTGTCGGTAATAAAGAGTCATACTTACAACATTAAGGCTGCCACCTAAAGAATGATAACGATCCATCACTTTTTGCTCTGCAAATTCTACAGCTTCTGTTGCAAGGGCAGCTGCTTCATCTGAGGAGTAGAAATCACCGTTCGATCTCACGACAGGCAATCCAAAATACATAGTCGGCAAAGCTAAAAGTTTATAATCCTTACTGACAAGATCTATAATTCGCATATGAATATTGTTTGTACCAGCAACTTGCCATCCTCCAAATCCATTAACAGTGTTGACGAATTTGTTGAATTTAAAACTACTTTTGCAAATGATAGAGTAAGCTTCTATATTATCATTAGGATCACCATCTTCTCCACCATCTGGCCCACCTCCACTAGTTATGTCCGTGCAGTTAACTATAGGTACAGTCCCAATATATTCCCAAGGGCCGCATTCCAAAGAGCCATCTGCATATACATCGCAACTTCTTTTATAAAAATCAACTCCATTATTTATGCACTGGTCCATTATTGGGTCACGTGGCGGAGTTGTAAGAAATGTAGAGGGTTGAAGTTTTGATTTTTTAATGATCTTGCCGTTTTCATAAACGTATCCATTAATAAAATTGCCATATAAATCAGTGTAAAAAATATTGCCATTAAAACTCTTGCTTATTTTCGAATAAGAAATAGTAAGATCAGGTTTCTGATCGCTGGAAAAGATATGCATCAATACCGACCTTATATAGCCGTTCTTTTTACTTTTCAAAATTAATAACCTGCTGCTACCATTTATTTTATCGGCAGGCGAAATCGTATTAGAGACTGTAAATCCTAAAGGCTTCTCAAGCTCCACCGGAAATTCTACCGCATAATATTTATCGTCTTCACCAATTATAGCATTGCTTCCAGATGGTAATAAAGTTTTTATTTTACAACTTTTACCAATGGTAGAATTTGCCTCAAGTTGTAGATGATCTTTAAACCATGTTGTAGCATCCGCAACTGAAAAGTTAACCGAGCCGTTTTTAACATAGAGAGAGTCTAACGAATTTTTTTTACAGCTGAGGGTAAAAAAAGAAAGGATCAATACGGCAATAAATGCCCGAGTAAAATTATTTTTCATTCTTTGGGGATTTGGGGGTAAAAAAATAATTGAAAACTAAAAGTATAAACCCAAAAAAGTCATTAGGATTTCGCAGCTACAGATAATTCAAAAGTTTTATTGCAATTCCATAGACCTGTAAACCATTCTCTTCGTTTCATTGTGAGCGAGAGTTTGAGTATTTTTTGGTTGCCATTTTTTATCAT
>JBBSBD010000057.1:0-27465 GCA_038251675.1 Chitinophagales bacterium
AAATATAAGAAGGAGTATCAATTCAGCAGTTTAATAAGTGCTTTCAAAATGAAGATGATTGTAAACAATATCTTTTTGATTTAAAGTGGAGGGATGGTTATAAATGTGGAAGGTGCGGTTGTATTAAAAGCCATAAAGGAAGGACCCGGTTTCATCTACGTTGTCAGAGTTGTGGCTATGATGAATCAGTCACGGCCCATACAATGTTTCATAAGCTGAAGATTCCACTGCTAAAGGCTTTTGGCATGTCTTTCCGGTTAGCTGTGAAGAGAAAAGACATGTCTTCAACGGAGTTAGCCAGAGAATATTCAATCAATCAGAAATCCTCATGGCTGTTTAAACGTAAAACTCAGGAAGCTATGAAAAGTAGTGGTAAACATTTGTTGGATACGAAGGTGGAAGTAGATGAGTTATTTATCGGTGGCCCTGAAAAAGATAAGCGAGGTCGAACGAAGGGAGAAAAGAAATTGGTAGTGATAGCCGTTGAGAAAGTAAAGGACAATCAGATAGGCAGAGCTTATGCACAAACGATAGATCAGGCAAGTGCCCAAAGCTTTAAACCTTTTTTTGAAAAGTATATTGATAGCGATAATGCCCGGGTTTTTACAGATGGATGGCGTGGCTACTGGCCGTTAGAGAGTGAATTCGAAATAAAGCAAAAGCCCTCCAATGGCGGGAAAGGATTTCCTGGTCTACATGCTGTAATTATGAATTTAAAAGGATGGTTAAGAGGAATTCATCATCATTGCTCAGCTAGATTTATCAACGGATATTTGGATGAGTTCTTTTTTAGATTTAACAGAAGAAACTTTTTAACTAGCATCTGGCATAAGTTGATAGATCGATTTATGACAAACAAACCCTACAGCTATATTGCCAATGCGTGCTAAATGGGTAATCCTATTAAAATTATAACGTTTGTCATAAAAAAACGCATGGTCAAGCACCTTTAAAAGCCAGCATATGCTATAGGTTACAATTCCTTTTTATAAAATAACCACTGTGTTTTAATTTTGAGACATTAGTTAGAAAAACCAAACCATAAAATATACAAAATTGCACAATGGAATTCCTCTTTCAATTTCTTTAGATCCTGTTTTAGAAGCTGAAAATATTCAACCGAAAACAGCTCAAAATAAAAAAAGGATTATAATAGTTTCCGGGCTTGCAGTCCTAATTGCTATCTGCATCAGCTTCATCGCCAAATTCCTGGTATATCTTATTGACCTGATTACAAATATTTCTTTTCATGGTAATTTTTCTATTGCACATGGGAACCCTGCTAACAATTTTCTTGGGCTATGGGTTATAGGTATACCGGCAGCTGGAGGCGTACTAGTTGGCCTGATGGCACTCTATGGCTCAAAGGCCATACGCGGCCACGGTATTCCCGAAGCGATGGAACAGATATTAACCAATCAAAGTAAAATCAAGCCATCTGTTACTTACCTCAAACCCATTTCATCAGCTATATCTATAGGAACCGGCGGGCCTTTTGGAGCGGAAGGCCCTATTATAGCCACAGGAGGCGCATTGGGCTCTACATTGGGACAGCTATTGCACATCACACACAATGAAAGAAAAATTTTGTTGGCGGCAGGAGCAACGGCAGGGATGGCCGCAATTTTTGGGAGCCCTGTTTCTGCCATCTTTTTAGCAATAGAACTTTTGTTGTTTGAGTTTTCTCCGCGGTCCATTATTCCCGTTGCATTGGCATGTATAACAGGTGCTGCGGGTCATCACTTTTTATTTGATACGAGGCCTGTTTTTGCCATGAATAAATTAATAGAAACGCCAACAAATATTTCACTTGTTGCTTACAGTGTAATGGGAATTGTTATTGGGTTGTTATCAGTTGCGGTTACAAAAATTGTTTATTTAATTGAAGATGGCTTTGAAAAACTTTCGGTTCATTGGATGTGGTGGCCTGCAATTGGCGGTTTAGCTGTTGGCATAATCGGATATTTTTCGCCGCGTACTTTAGGCGTGGGTTACAATAATATTACCGATGTATTATCAGGTAATCTCAATATGCATATCGTTTTTAGTCTGTGCGTGTTCAAATTTATTTCATGGGCTATCGCATTAGGTAGTGGTACATCCGGAGGCACACTTGCGCCGTTGCTTACGATTGGCGGTGCCACCGGAATGTTGTTGGGAAGTGCAGTACTTTATTTTTTTCCTTCATCTGGCGTTACGTTACCATTGGCGGCTTTGGTTGGAATGGCAGCAATGTTTGCCGGAGCATCAAGAGCCTTTTTGACCTCAATCATTTTTGCGCTGGAAACAACTGCGCAATCCAATGCATTATTGCCATTGCTGGCCACTTGCGGAGCATCTTATATCATATCGTTCTTCCTGATGGAAAGCACTATCATGACAGAAAAAATTTCACGCAGGGGAGTAATGACTCCCGATTCTTACGAGCCCGATCTGCTGGAAAAGATTACTGTAGAGCAAGTGATGGAAAAGAATGGTTTAATCATTAGTGACGATAACAGTATAGGCGAAGTGCTCGCCTGGCTTGATAAAGAGCCGGAGGATAGCAGTAATTTTTTTATTGTTGCCAATGATAAAGGTGAATATAAAGGCATCGTAAGTTCATCGAATTTATTTAGCAGAAATCATGAACACGGAACATTAGTAGGGTCACTCATAAAACGAAAATATATTTCGGTTCACACAGGTAATAGTTTGCGTACAGCCGTTGAAGTTATGGCCAAAGAAAATATAGATGTATTGCCGGTCTTGGCTAAAATAAATGATAATGTTATTGGCATTCTATCATATAAAAATATAATAGCCAGTTACAGGCAAAGCATGGATGATCATACGAAAAAACATCCTGACATTTCGTTGAGGAGGAGAGGCTTAAAATTATTAGTAAGGGGGCAAAGAATAATTAGCAGCATAAAATTTAGATAGTTTTCAAATGGCGATTTGATTAGACCAACTTCTCCTTTAGTTTTTCCTCTTCCTCGTATCAATCACCTTACTTCCACCTTCACCTGCGTGCTTATTATCCAACACTGGTGCCTCGGTTAATTTTCTTTGTAGTCGCAAATTTCTTTATTCAGCTTTTCAGCATTATTAATCATCTCTGAATGAACATTTTCAGCTTTATCTTTCCATCCGATTTATCAGCAACTAAACCTGCAAACTTTCCTCAAGAAAGCGGCGCGATTTTAGATGCAGATATAGCCAACATTAATTAAGACTTGAGGTGAGTCAGAGATGTGATTTTGATCAAATGAGTATTACAAGTCAGACAGTGATCTTGAAAAAAATAGACATTGTTTACGGGCTTTTTTCATTTTTAGCCCTCCAATTAATATCAAAAAAGACAATTCGCATGCGACATAATCGGTTACCCGGATCAAGTGGGTACATTCGGTAACCGAATTCCTTTATAGTGCTGACCAGAAATCTTTCTTTTTTGTAAAATAACCGACATCATATTTTTTGATCTATCTATTTCTTTGCTGTAAAAAAATATGAAAAAGATTTTCCTGGTATCCATTTTGGTAATTGGAGCTGCAATAGCCGCTTATTTCCTGTTTATAAAAGAGCCGGTGTTTCATGCTAAGTCCGGATTTCTCACTAACATCAATGATAAAGGCGTGATCATGGAAGGCTATGATGCGGTCGCTTTTTCACTGATAATAAACCTGAAAAAGGCAATGCTCAATTTAGTTTCGATTACAACGGCGCAACTTATTGGTTTGCATCAGCAGACCATTTGGATCAATTCAAAAAAGAGACTCAAAGATTTGCTCCCCAATATGGTGCGTTTTGTGGGTATGCAGTGAGCATAGGTAAATTGAGGCCGGTCGATCCTACCATTTATCAAATTGAAAATGGGCGACTCATTCTTCAACACACAAAAGAGGCGTATGATCTTTTCAATGAGGATTTGAAAAGGAATACCGTAAAAGCAGACAATAACTGGCCGGTGATTGTCGCAGATCATGTAGGCAAGCCAGTTAAGTATGACAAACAAGCACCACTTCTAACCGCATCAACATTTTCTGCTAAATAGTATCCCCTCTTTTACATTCTGCGATTTGTAAGAAGCCTGACATAAATCGGGCTCTTTTTATTTCATAACACCGGGATTGTAAAGTAACGGACAGTCTTCAGATGCAAACAGTTTTTTCTTTGTTCTAAAAAACAATAATAAAATGAAAACAATAACAATGACTGTCCCACATTGCGCTGGTACTTATCACCTGGCCATTGCCTGCTTTCAGGTTAAAGAAGTGTTTGCCGTTTGCTGCAGTCTTCATTTCAAAATTTGCAGGTGTCGAAATATTCTTTTTTACAGACTCTATCCCATTTAATAAATTGTTTTTTGTGTGTAACCTTTACTGGATAAAAGAACTTCTCCTTCCCCGATTATCAGTCTAAAATAATGTTCATTGTTCTTTCCAAGAAAAGTTTCAAACTTCGTCATAATATCTTTACTTTTTTTAAAAGTTAGTAAAAATTGTTAATCATAATGTAACGTAAAAAAAGTGCAACACCAAATAGAATACCCACTGGCGGCTGCAATTTTAAAAAGTTTAATAGCACATGCGTTACTTACTGCTGCCACACATGTATCAGCCATTTCTCATGTTTACGAAATATCTTGTGTAAGAAGTTTTTCACTAATGGTTTTTTCCAGGCCGCCAGCAATACGCCGGCATTATCATCGATGGCTCTAAAAAGCTCCACTTCAGTATCCCAGGCAAAGACATCTTTCGGCCCGGCGTTTATACTTACATAATACCTTACCTGGTCATTAAAAAAGAAAGGTTCAAATTCAACGCGGTAGGGAATCTCGTCTACCACCAGGTTAAAATATCTTTCATTGTTTTTGTTAGCCTTTGTTTGATCAATAAGCGGGTCATACGCCCGGGCTTCTTTTGAATTGTTTCATAAAAAGGTCTATTTAGAAATAATATATGATAAATAATGCTGCCAGTGATTGTAAAGTGAGCATGATGAATATCAGAATATTTAGAATTTATGGTTTACCCACCAACTATTTACGTCTATATTATATAGTTAGTAGGGGAAATAGTTCTACACTTAGGTTTTCAGTAATAGTATCCGTAGATTTTAAAACGATCTGTATTTTTAAAAGTAATAAAATACACATCACAACTTTATTAGCGGGTATTAGCCCTTTTTATTGCTGAATCCGTTGGTTTGGCATAAGTAAACGCCTCGCAGCAGGCCATATACTGCAAGCACTATTTAAATAAAATGCTATGAGTACTTGACGTATTTATTAAAAGAAACAATCGCTATTTAGAAAAATGAAGGGATAACCTATATAATCAATTCATTGGTACAGAAATAGCCTGACAATGTAAAATTGAATATGTTCTCATTGTACCGGCTTATTATTACGAGCTTTTTTAGCGCTCCCATAATACCATTCGATAGTGTATATGAAATCGAGGACAGTACACCACACATTATCATATGGGCAGCGCCGGCCATGTTCTTTTTCGTGCTGTTGGAATGGTATTTATCAAAGAAACTGAGCAGGAATTTATATGAGACAAAAGATTCAATTGGCTCCATTGCAGTCGGGGTGGGCAATGTTCTAATAAACTTTTTTTTGAAGATCCTGTTTTTTACCTGCTTATTTTCATGCCCTTTAGGTTTTAGATTCATCATTTTAAATAATCTACGTTGACCGCGTTACACCCTTCTGGCTTGCATTTTATATTCAATTCCTTTTATGGAAATATTATTTATTCAACAGAAATCTCGGGCGAGATGACATCTTATCTCTAAGGATTATCATAAAGGAGATAACAAGCACAGTCTTTGTGAGTACGGTAGCAGCAAAGGACCATTCATGCCGGCTGATTAATTCATATTAACCCGTTTATTATTTATGCCTGAAGTAAACACTGATCAATCTCAAGACAAATTATCTTATTCAAAAAAAGTATGGATAGCAGGAGGAATTCTTGCTTTGATCGTAATTGTCCTGTTATTGTTCCAGGCTTTATTCAGCGTACTGTTACTTACGCTGGCAGGCGCTTTGTTTGCGATTTACTTTCGTGGCTGCGCCGGCTTTTTTAAAAACAACCTGCACATTCCATCAGGATGGAGCCTTGCTCTTTCCATTGTTCTCAACATAGTGTTACTTGCAGCTTTTTTCTGGTTTGTAGGTGCAAGGCTGCAGCAGCAGGTTTCTTCACTTACAGACACTTTGCCCAAAACAATTGATAACGCTAAGGAATACCTGCAAAAAAGTACAGTAGGAAGTAAGGCACTGGATTATCTACATTCATCTGGCAACTCGCAGAAGACAATGTCAATAGCTAAAAAGTTTTTTTCTTCCAGCTTCGGCATCTTAAGTGATGTATATATAATATTACTGCTGGGTATGTTTTTTATAGCGAGTCCTTATACTTATAAAAAAGGCATCGTGCATTTATTGCCTCCAAAGGCAAAGGACATGGGAGAAGGTATCTTAGATGAGATACACAAAGATTTAAAGAACTGGATCAAGGGGCAGCTTTTTGGATTTATGTTCATTGCTGTGCTCACAGGATTAGGGTTGTGGGCAATAGGAATGCCATTGATACTTACGCTTGCCCTGATAGCGGGTTTATTAAATTTCATTCCCAATTTCGGGCCCATCATTGCCTTGATTCCTGCAATACTTATTGGCCTTATGCAAGGAACAACCACGGTAATCCTTATACTCTGTTTATATACACTTATACAAATGGTGCAAAGCGCGGTAACGCAGCCGCTCATTCAAAAGAAGATGGTAAGTATACCTCCGGCACTTATTATTTTCGGCCAGGTGGCCATGGGTTTGCTGGGAGGTTTTTGGGGCGTGTTGTTAGCAACTCCGGTTATTGTAATAATAATGACTCTTGTAAATAAATTATATGTAGAGAAACAATCGCATCACAAGTATACATTTGAAAAAACAAAATAAACAAAACCGATTTATTCAATTCTTCTTGCTACATCTTTAAGGTTTAAAATATTAATCGGCAGGGGTTCTTTTTTATCGTATAATTTAATTTCCTGTATATCTGCAGGTAACGAAAATCCTTTCGCTTCAAGGGATTCTTTTACTTTGGCAATTACTTCACTTTTTATTTGCAAAACTCCTTTTCTATAATCAAACGTATTTGCCCAGAAATACACTCTTAAGTTAACCGTGCTTACAGAAAGTTCTTCTACCACGGTAAAGGGCTTTATATCTTGTTTTATATCCGCGATTGGCTCCATCGCTTCCGATATGGCAGTAATAGCGTCGGTAATATTATCTTCATAGGCGATGCCCACAAGAAAGTTTAAACGTATTTTGCCATCTCTTGTAAGATTAGTTAACGGCTCTTTTATTACTATAGAATTTGGTATAAAAACATCGCCTTCATCAAAGGTTTTGATATGTGTAGTACGAAAATTGAGCGCAACAATATGTCCGCTGAATTCTCTTATTACTACGGTATCATTTAAACCAAAAGGACGGTTAAATGCAAGTATAACGCCTCCCAAAAAATTCTCAGCTATATCTTTAAAGGCAAAACCAAAAATAAATGCGGATATACCTGCCCCGGCCAGCAAGCCTCCTGCAATACCGGATAGTCCTAATGTTTGTAATGCCAGGATAAGTCCGCAAATGATTACAACCACCTTGGTTATTTTGCTGAGAAATCTCACAAATAAAGGATCGTGTTCTTCTCCCGATAACTTTTTTTTAAGCAAACGTGCAATATAAGAAGCAATGTAAAATACAATAACCAGCAGGATAGTAGCCAGCACTATACGTGGTAAGGCAAGCAGAAATTTATTCCAATAAAGGGTCATGGATTCCATTAAGCCGTTTGTAAAAGATTTAGCGTTTTCTTTCATAGATGTTTAGTTATAAAATTATTTTGATGCGCAGGAGGGTTTAGAATTATTACGTTATTGACAATTCCTGCCGACAAAGACGGTCTAAGGCACAGGCTGGCATTATTATAGTGATGAATTTATCGGGGATCAAAATTCTTCGATTAAATATATGTTCATTTTTATAGATGTTGAATTGCCGGCCAACAGCAAATATTATATTTCCCAATTTTATTAGAGCCGCATTTGTCAGTTTAAATATCAATTTTTGAGCCGGCTTATTTTGACATGTAACATTTTTTCTCATTAAAAATCGACGGTTTATAAATTATGAAGGAAGGATCAAAAATAGGTATATACGCAGCAATGGCAGCAAATATAGCCATTGCGATAGTCAAGTTTATAGCGGCTTCTGTTACCGGAAGTTCGGCAATGCTTTCTGAGGGAATACACAGCACGGTCGACTCCAGCAATGAAATATTATTACTTTGGGGAATCCATACCAGTAAGAAGCCTGCGGATGAAATGCACCCGTTTGGCTATGGACAGGAACTGTATTTTTATACACTTATCGTTTCAGTTTTAATATTCGGATTGGGAGGTGGCATGTCGGTGTATGAAGGCATAACCCACATCATGCATCCCGTAATTACTGAAGATGCCACGTGGAATTACCTCGTTCTTGCATTTTCAGCTTTGTTTGAAGGGATATCGCTTTGGATACCGTTGAAGAGATTTTTTAAAGAAAATGGTTCAGCAAATTTCTGGCACAAATTACGATTGAGTAAAGATCCTGCCTTCTTTGTAGTGATATTCGAAAATGGTGCAGCCCTTATTGGTTTGTTCATCGCTTTTGGTGGCGTATTTTTTAGCAGTTATTTTAATATGCCGGTTCTTGATGGCGTGGCATCCATTCTTATTGGATTGGTGCTGGCTTTTGTCGCCATCATATTAATTATTGAGAGTAGGAATTTGTTAATTGGAGAGAGCGCTACCAAAGAAAAAATAGATAAGATATATAAAATTGTAGATGCTGATGCAGATGTTTTAAAGTTAAACAGGCCCCTCACCATGCAGATGGGACCAAATGAATTGCTTCTTGCCCTCGATGTAAAATTTGAAAATAGATTAAACAGTGATGATGTGGCTAAAGCTGTGCAGCGGCTGGAAGAAAATATCAGAAAGGAACTTCCCGATGTAAAAAAGATTTTCATTGAAGCAAGGAATCTCGCCGAAACCTAATCCCGGCAGCTTGCTACTGTGTGTAAATGCATTCACAAACAGGGTATTAAAATTGTATATTTTTTTTTATTTCAAATATAATGCAATGACCCCTGGTTTATTTTTTAGAAATTAAAAAGTGAGCAGATGATCTGCTATGGGAAAATGAAGAAAGACTTCATGCTTCAATACTTAAACAGTAAGAATACAAAATATTACAACTCATTTACAAAATTCTGTAACAACCCCCACCGCAACGTTGGTTAACTTTGTGGGTTAATAAGAATATTATGACACATACATATAGTGTAACGGGAATGAGTTGCAGCGGATGCCAGGGCACAGTTCAAAAATTGTTGTCGGGGGTAAAAGGAGTTGAAGGAGTTTCAATCGATTTGGCAAAAGGCGAGGCGGTGATTGACATGAAAGAACATGTACCAACTGACAAGTTAAAGGCAGCCCTGAAAGACCATCTAAAATACAAATTAGACGACAAAAGAAATTCCCGAAACGGCGGCTCCCGGCTTACCCATCAACACGAAGCGCCGGCTGTTTCAAATAATTCTGCACAACAAAATGAAGGGGAATATTATTGCCCGATGCGTTGCGAAGGCGACAAGACTTATGATAAGCCGGGCAACTGTCCCGTTTGCGGAATGCATTTAGTAAATGAATCTTCAGCAAAAGGTAATGAAGTGGATCATAAACATACTGCAAAGAAATCCACTGACAATGATAGCAATGGCGAATATTATTGCCCGATGCATTGCGAAGGTGACAAGACCTATAACAAGCAGGGTGATTGTCCCGTCTGTGGAATGCATTTAGAAAAAGTGCATACCGTCTCTAAAAAGAAACAGTACACGTGCCCTATGCACCCTGAAATAATCCGGGATTCGCCTGGCCCATGTCCTATATGCGGGATGGACCTCGTACCAATGGCACCAACGGGAGATGATGAAAATAAAACTTATAGAGATCTTTTAAGAAAGTTTAAAATTGCGGTACTGTTCACCGCTCCCATTTTACTTATTGCCATGTCCGATATGCTTTCGAGCAATCCACTCATAAAAGTGATGCCTCAGGAAAAATGGAATTGGGTGCAGTTTGGCTTATCAATTCCTGTTTTATTTTATGCGGGCTGGATGTTTTTTCAGCGTGCATGGAGGTCTGTGGTAACCTGGAACCTAAACATGTTTACACTTATAGGAATAGGCACCGGGGTCGCTTTTTTATTCAGCGTAATCGCGATGATTTTTCCGGATATTTTTCCTGCACAATTTAGAACGGAAACCGGATCAGTCTTCGTTTATTTTGAGGCAGCAACTGTTATAATTGCATTGGTCTTATTAGGACAGCTTTTAGAGGCAAGAGCACATAGCCGTACCAGTGGTGCTATCAAAGAATTATTAAAGCTTGTTCCATCTGAAGCAACTTTATTGGTGAATGGAGAAGAAAAAATTATCTCTATTGATGATATAAAACAGGGTGACAGGTTGCGTGTAAAGCCGGGAGAAAAAATTCCTGTTGATGGAAAAATAGTGGATGGCGAAAGTAGTATCGATGAATCAATGATTACCGGCGAGCCCATTCCGGCAGATAAAAAAATTGATGATAAGGTAACCTCAGGAACAATAAATACTACGCGGTCTTTTATTATGGAAGCTGAGAAGATAGGTGCTGATACCTTGCTTTCACACATTATAAAAATGGTAAACGATGCAAGCCGTTCCAAAGCGCCAATTCAAAAGATCACAGACCGAATCGCCAAATATTTTGTCCCCGTTGTGGTAATAGTTTCCGTACTCACCTTTATAGCGTGGGTTGCGTTTGGCCCTGAACCACGGTATGTCTATGCATTTGTAAATGCAATTGCTGTGCTGATTATCGCTTGCCCTTGTGCGCTAGGGTTAGCCACACCTATGTCGGTAATGGTGGGGGTTGGTAAAGGCGCACAATCCGGTGTGCTGATTAAGAGTGCAGAAGCGCTTGAAAAGATGAATGAAACTGACACCTTAATTGTTGATAAAACAGGAACGCTTACAGAAGGCAAGCCGTCAGTAGAAAAAGTAATTGTTGAAGAAGGGTTTAATGAAGATGATGTATTGCAAAAAATCGCTTCACTGAACAAATACAGTGAACATCCTTTAGCGGAAGCTGTGGTAAAGTATGGCCAAAAAAGAAAAGTAAATTTCTCAGAGGTAAACGATTTTACAGCTGTTGCAGGCAAGGGAGTAACCGGCACAGTTGATGGTAAAAAAATTGCTTTGGGAAATAAAAAATTAATGGAAGAGGTTAGTTCGGCAATTCCTGCAAAGCTCGAAGAGAAAGTACATACTGAACAACAATCAGGAAAAACAGTTTCTTATATTTCCATAGATGGCGCGACCGTTGGCTACATCACCATCACTGATAAAATAAAAGAAACTACCAGGAAAGCCATTGAACAATTGCTTAACGACAAGGTTGAGATCATCATGCTTACCGG
Source organism: Chitinophagales bacterium (assembly GCA_038251675.1). GTDB lineage: Bacteria > Bacteroidota > Bacteroidia > Chitinophagales > Chitinophagaceae > Ginsengibacter. The sequence continues at coordinate 11,570 of JBBSBD010000057.1, forward strand.
TGATAATGCAGGCACTGCAAAAGCAGTTGCCGATGAATTGCACTTAACAGGATTTAAAGCCGAGTTCCTCCCGGAGGACAAACTCAATGAAATAAAAAGATTGCAAAGTGAGGGTAAGAAAGTAGCCATGGCCGGTGATGGCATCAACGACTCACCGGCGTTAGCACAGGCAGACGTCGGGATAGCAATGGGCACCGGAACTGATGTAGCGATTGAAAGTGCAGAGATTACTTTGGTAAAAGGAGACCTGCATGGAATTGTAAAAGCAAAAAAATTGAGTAAGGCGGTGATGAAAAATATCCATCAGAATTTGTGGTTCGCTTTTATTTACAATACCCTGGGAATTCCCCTGGCAGCAGGCGTCTTGTATCCCGTTTTCGGAATTCTGTTGTCTCCAATGATAGCGGCAGTTGCGATGAGCTTTAGCTCTGTTTCTGTTATTATAAACTCGCTCAGGCTAAAAAATATAAAGCTGTAGTACAAATCAATTAAAGGCCGAATAATTACTTACTGATATAATTGGAATTGATTTTTAACCTTGCTATTAAAAGCGAGGCGTATAAATCTGCCGCATCCAAAAAATTACTACCTAATTCCAAAGTGCCGTGCATGGTTGCAACGGCCTCAGCTTCGCCCTAAATATCCATGTTGCGATCCTCGTAATGCCCATACATCCCAAGCCGGAGGTTGTAAAATTTATTAAAACGGCAAGTAACAAGCCTGGCAAACTGAAAAGCATTTATAACAGCACAAGCCTTCCAGACATATTATTCCCACCTTCAAACATTTTCCACAGCAACAAACTGATGGAGCTTTGCGTCATGATTTTAGTGACAACTTTTTGAATTATCCTCACAAAAAAACAAAACGAAATCATTGAAATAAAAACTGCAGGGCGGCAACCCTGCAGGCATTAAGAACAAAAATATTCTCAATCGTAAAAATTAAAATTATGAAAAAGTCAGTGATTTGCCTGTTTGCATTTGCAGGCCTTATATCTTTCAACAAAGTAAATGCGCAAAATGGATTTTCAGCGAGCGTGAAAGCAACACCACAATTTAGTTTTCTTCAAAACAAAGACGACAACGACAACAACAGTTATGAAAACAAAGCAACCTTCAATACCAATTTTGGGATAGGCGGCGCTTATAACTTCACCGATAAACTGGGAGTCGGCGCAGATGTATTGTACTCTTTGCAAGGCCAGCGTTACAAACTGAGCGGAACTGAATACAATCAAAAAAACGAATACGTAAAAGTGCCCGTTTACTTCACCTACAATTCAAATTCTGCGAAGACAGTTTCATTTGTAGGAAAAATCGGGCCACAGGTAAGCTTTATTACTTCCTCCAAACTGGATGACAAAGATGGTAAGACAATTCTTAGTGACACTAAGATCAGGTACAAATCTGCAACCTTTGGCGGAGCAGCTTTGGCAGGTGTACAATTTAAATTAGATCAAAATATGTACCTGGTAACTGCTGCACGTTTTGATTACGATTTCAGCAACGCAGAGGATAATACCTACCAGGATTATACTAGCGGCAGGGCTAACACCTACAACATGACCGCCGGTATTGAAGTTGGCCTGAAATATAATTTCCGTTAAAACTTTACACGTATTTCATGCGAGGTTGTTTTAGGTTAGAAGGGAGGATTGAGGGCCTCCCTTTTTTCTATTTAATAAAATAAATAAAATGAAAATAATTAAGACGGTTTTGTTGTTGGTAATATTATCAGCCTGCGGGCAAAGCAATATTGAACGGAATGAAAAAATTAAAAAAATAACTATTCATACTTTTTCATCCGGAAGCGTTGATGACAACAAGGCAAACTGGTATTACATTCGAAACAGGAATGCATACGGTGATAAGGGTTATTATTTGGAGAGCGAAAAACAGTTAGAAAATTTTGCCAACGCAAATTTTGTGTATTATGATTCGAAGCCGGATAAGTTCAGGGAATCATATCCTTTGAGAGAAAAAATAATGTTGGTTGATGCGAAAGCCCTTCCGGCAAATGTTCAGCAAAGCATTGCCGATTTAGAATCAATAAGTGTGAAGAAGTAGTGTGCTTTTTCTAAAACCATTCTTTAGTAAGCTTATCAAAACCAGGCGACAGTTTGCTCAGGGGGCTTACATGAACTTGCGTAAAGGTGAGAACTGGTAAAATTTGAAAATATGTAATCATGCAAATGATCCCCATATAAAATTAAAAATTTCATTTATTTTATTTGTATCTTCTGCTTTAATTTATAAAGATATAATCCGCTATCCCGCGCAATTCCGTGCTTCTACTTTCGCAGCCATTAAAGAAGATTCAACTACATTTTTATTAAAACACAAACAATGAAAAAGCTTCTTATGGCTATTGGGATTATTATATCCGCTCCAGGTATTATTGCGCAAAGTGTAGGCATTGGCACTACAACTCCTAACGCCAGTGCAGCCCTTGAAATAAAATCAAATACTAAAGGGCTTTTAATGCCACGCACTTCCACCACCAGTCGCACGGGAATAAGCAGCCCTGCAAAAGGGCTTATGCTTTACGATACCACTACGTCAAGTTTTTGGTTCCATAACGGCACAGCATGGGCGCAAATAAGTGCCGGTGGCAGTTCCTGGCTTCTGCAGGGTAATCCAGGCACAACCCCCGCAACAAATTTTATAGGTACTACAGATAACCAGCCATTACGCTTTAGGGTAAACAATAACTGGGCGGGAGAATTGAGCCCCGGCCTGCTCAATACTTCGCTGGGATATAATGCAGGTAAAGCGGTAACTACAGGCGATAACAACATTGCCCTTGGTAATAATGCCCTTACGGCTAATACTACCGGTGCCCTCAATACAGCTATTGGATCCAACGCACTTGCTGTAAGTTCCACAAGTAATTATAACGTTGCCGTAGGTGGTTTTGCTCTCAAAGCAAATACAACTGGCACAGAAAATACGGCTATCGGCGCCTTTTCTCTTTACACTAACAATACCGGCTATCAAAATACCGCCACCGGTTTTTATGCCCTTTACAGTAACGTGGATGGTATTTCTAATACTGCCTATGGTGACCAGGCGTTGAACAGTAACACGTCGGGGAGTTATAATATTGCCATAGGTGAAGTGGCCCTGGGACTAAGCAAAACCGGTGATAATAATATTGCGATTGGCTCTTCCAGCTTATATAAAAATTCCAACGGCTACGATAATACTGCCATCGGAGAGGCATCGCTATACAATAACAATACGGGTTATTATAATACAGCATTGGGTAGTAATTCACTAGTTACTAATGTGGGAGGTTCCAATAATACAGCGTTGGGATATAATGCAGATGTAGCAACCGGCGGCCTTACCAATGCTACCGCTGTTGGAGCAAATGCACACGCAACCGGATCAAATAGCATGCAATTGGGAGATAACAATGTGACCGGCGTGAACACCTATGGAAATATAACGGTGCAAAATGGAAAAGGATTAATAAGGAGCAGCGATGGCACCCAGCAAAAGAAAGTAACTACCCTCGTGACGGTCAATTCAACCATTGGCGCAGGCGGCACCATAAATTTCGCCTTTGCATTCTCACAGTCATTTAGTGCTCCTCCCGATGTGTACATTGGTGATATCATTGGCGGAGGCGGGTTTGCAGAAAAAGTAATGACGATAGCCAGTGTTTCAGCCGGCGGTGCAAATTTGTTTATCTATAATCCCGGCAATACTGATACGCCCAACTATACAGTAAAGATTATCGCTATAGGCCCTCAATAATTTTCAGCCAGGGATTACTCAACCACATATTATTTTTCCTCACGTGCCATCGGGGTTTTCACTGCACTAGCTATCCAATAAAAAAGGGTTACGTGAAACCCCGATGTATAAGAAACTTTAAATTATAATAAACCTCAACCTACAAAACTCTTATAATGTTTTGGCTCAAAATGCTTAATAATTCCTTCTTCATAAAATGATGCACTGCTATGTTCATAAGAAAGAAGTCTGCGGCTAAATTCCATTTCCTGTTTACGTGATTAAGGCTGAACGGCAAGTGTAATTTCTACTCTTCGCAGGCATCGGGGCTTCATTTTCGCATCCTTATTTTTAACTCGTGAATATTTTATGAAAATGAAAACTCCGCTGGGAAGTTAAAAATTCTGATATTAGCCCGATACAAACCTAAAGGCCAACATAGGGAACGAAAGAGGATAACACCGATGTCGATGAAAGGACACAACAACAAAAATCAAATGAATTATATTTATTAAAAAGTTGCGTTAGAAACTTGAAACCGCCGTTAGCCTCAAAATAAAAAGATTCATCACTGACGTTATATTGTTCTTTAAATACTTTGGCATGTACAACAATTTTGAATTTATAGTTACTCACCCGGAAATCATTAAACAACTTGCGGTGAAAGACATGCTTTTTGCATACTATAAATGCCCGCAAGTTGAAAAGCAGGTGAACCTGTTTCTAAACTATAATTTAATTACTTATACTTTTAGAGGTAAGAAAACATTTCATCACAGAGACAAATCATGGACACTTACAGATAATTCCTGCGTGTTTGTTCGTAAGACAGCCTTCAACCAGGAAAGGGATGACATGGTTGGTTGGGAGGTTTTAGCGTTTTATTTCCAGGATAATTTTTTACAACAGGTATTCAGAGAATACAGGCAATATTTGCCATTAAAAAATTTGCCACCTTCACCTGCAGATATCCTGATTGAGATAAATGTAAATGAAACCACAAGAACATTTTTTTACGGAATGGTTCCTTACTTTACACAACAGGTACCACCGTCTGAAAGCCTGCTTGAGCTAAAATTCAAAGAGCTTCTTTTTAATGTCTTTTCCGATCCGGCCAACGTAAATCTGCTCGCTTACATTAATACTATTGATGATCAGCTCAAGACTCCTCTATGGCAAATTATGGAAGCCAATTACACGTTTAATTTATCTATTGATGAATTTGCTCGTATTGCACAACGAAGCTTGGCTGCATTTAAAAGAGAATTCCATGAATATTACCATACTACTCCCGGTAAATGGCTTACTCATAAAAGGCTGGAATATGCAAAATATCTTTTAGACACAACCAAAAAAAATATTAGTGAAATTGGCGATGAAAGCGGCTTTGAAAACTTAACCCACTTTAGCCGGATTTTCAAGGAAAAGTATGGCTTGTCTCCGCTTCAACATCGGAGAAAGGGTAATGACTCCATTTTGAAATAATTGCATTTCATAAATAAGTTCTACACCAAAAAGAAAAATTTTTGAACGTTTCAGCAAAATGAAGTTTTGCTTTTCAAAATAGTTTTAGCATGACATTATTCATTACTAAAACTTATTTTATGAAACAGTTATTTTTATCTGCTATTTGCTTGTTAGGTTTTGCTGTTTGTGGAAAGAGCCAACAAAACAGTGGCCCAATAGATACTATTAAAGTAATCCTTGAAAATGATAAAGTAAAGGTGACAGAGTATGTTAGCACACCGGGGAAAGATGTGTGCGGTAAAGGAAAGCATACCCACCCTGCACATCTTTCTATTTTTCTTACAGATGCAAAAACAACCCTGGTAATGGCAGACGGAAATACACAGGATTTTGATATGAAAGCAGGAACCGCCTTTTGGAGTGAAGCAGAAACACATATGGTTATTAATAACGGCAACAAGTCTGCAAAGGTTTATTTGGTAGAAGTTAAATAAGTGAATTAAAACTACTGCCAACGCAGGTTTGCACAAGCGGCATCAACCGCTGACAATCATTATTAGCATGTTTCAGCTACAGTCCCGGCAGAAGAAATTCTGTTGAACGATAGTAGTAACAATAAATATTAAGTTATAAATTTGGCAACGGTATCGACTGACGGAATTATATTTCCCGTGCCGGATAAATGCTTATCGTAAGTTTATCGCCAATCCGCCTTTGAACACTTCGCAAAATTCCAATAATAAAATATAAAGACACCTATTTATATAATTATTATTCCCGGAAAAACATTTTTCATTTTTAAAATTTAAACCATGCAACAAATCAAAATCAACATTCACTTTTTTGTATTGATTTCAGTTTTATTTTTAATTAGCTGTAATCAATCTGCAACCATTTCAGACAAAAATGATATGGACACAACTGCAGTTGCAACAAATAATGACACGTCTTCCATGCCTGCATACGATCCTGCAATGGATCCTTTAACAGTAGGAGCGGCATTCTCTAACAAGTTTGGCGACACATTGAATATGAAAATGTTTGAGGTTACATTAAAGCCCGGCGACTCGGTGGCTATTCATACCCATCCCGATCATTCGTTTTATGTTCTGCAAGGAGGTAAGATTGAAGTAAACATTCAAGGGGCAGGTGTGAAAATATTTGATTTAAAACCAGGAATGGGATGGTTAAGCGGTCCCCTTACAGACTTCGGCAAAAACATTGGTAACACCACCGTGAAATGGCTTGAAGTTGACGTTTACAGACCGAGAGGCAAATAAGTTTAAGCAAGACTTATTTAATCAAATTAAAGAACAGAAAGGCTGCTACCAACAATAGTTTCCATTGTACCTAATTACAATTGAGGAGAGGTAATATAGTAGGTTAATAATTTTCTTTTGCAAAAGAAAGATTTAGCCTTCTTTGGTCTTCATATTTCAAATCTAAAATATCTTGAATAACAAAAGGAAGACGTAACAACGAAGATGGGTGGGGTTTTCACCGCAGTAACTATCCAATAAAAAAGAGTTGCGTGAAACCCCGCTGGGTTGCAAATGCAAAAAAGATCAATGTAAAATTGAAAAAGGTCGATGCAAAAATGAAAAAGGTCGATGCGAAATTGAAGAAGGTCGGAGCGAAACCGAAAAAGGTCGAAGCGAAATTGAAAAAGGTCGAGGTAAAACCGAAGAAGATCAGTATAAAAGGGGAGTGTAATGTACTTTCAAAGCACAGATACGCGGCCACACAAAAGCTGAGATGCATATCTGCGCCAGTATGGGGAAAGGATTACGAGCCTCGGAAGCAGGAACTCTATTTAAATTTGTATTTAATGGTAATTCCGTTTATCGTTGAGTTTTTTTTAAAAACTTCTAACCCTTTATTATAAATAATCAGAACGGAACTATCGTCCACCCATTGTACTTTAACCATGCTGTCACTTATATATGCATCACATACAAACACGTTTCCGCTTTCTTCATTTGACAGTTCTTTTTTGAAAGGCAAAAGTGATATTTGCGTTGAAACACCTGTCGTTGCCCCACAATCGCGTGAATACTTTAGAATCTTATATGACCGATCTCTGCTATCCAGGCGTTGGTAAATATCATTGCCGCAATCGTAAAGACTGCAACCAGCAATCATAAAGACAAGGCTTGAAATTTTTAGTAGTTTTAATGTTTGAGTCACTAATTGTAGTATTTAAAGCTGGTGATAAATAATCCTATTTCTTTTCCCGATCGTGTCTCATATACTCATTGGTTCGCATCTTACAATGCTTTTAAAAATACTTAGATTATTCTAAAAACAAAAAAAGATAAAGTATGATCGCCCCGTTATAAAGCAAGTATGAAGCTGACCTTTTGGGTAGCTTACTTGTGCCACGGGATGCTCACTGTAACTGACAAAAGCAGCCCTTTCATTCATCAAAGTCACGCAGGGCACCATCCAATACAGAATTCTATTCTCTATTTGAAATCATCAGAACAATCTTTCGTTTGGCGGTTTTATTCCCTGCAAGCGAATATATATGGTGGTTTGCCCGCGATGATGCGTTTGGTGCTCAAATGCTTTATTCATTAATTTACGTTCCATCGGGGTTTTCACCGCAGTAAATATCCAATAAAAAGAGTTGCGTGAGACCCCGATGTATAAGAGACTTTAAATTATAATAAATCTCATCCTACAAACTCTTATAGTACTTTGGCTCAAAATGCTTAATAATTCCTTCTTCAAAAAATGATGGACTGCTATGTTCATAAAAAACGAAGCCTGCCGCTAAATTCCATTTCCCGTTTGTGGGATTAATGAAGAGCAGTAATTATAATTATAATTCTAACTCTCTGCAAGCATCGGGGTTTCATTTTCGATTACTTACTTTTAACTCGTGAATATTTTCTGAAAATGAAAACCCCGCTGGGACGTTAACTAAATTCAGGACTTGACAGCCGACAAAACCTTTAACTAAATGAAGGCTTTTACTATTATATTGCTTTTGCAAGTTTTAAGTTGCCAGGTTTATGCGCAAGTGTCAGACAATTCAATTGACAAGCTGTTTAATGCGGTTACTTCTCCACCTCACTGTATAATCGTCAGGAGAGATTCTTCTATAAATAAAGAAGTTACGATTGATAGTTTATATCTGAATATTATAAAGGATGGGAAAAGTGCTGTTCCTTACTTAATAAGACAACTTATTGACACAACGGACACCAAAATTTTCAGTCAGTTTTTAAAAAGATATTTAAAACGAAGTGACCTCGCACTTTTGCTCATAAACGACATAGAGCATATTCCTTTCGCAAAGATTACCCGAATGCAATGGTGTATTTGTTGCGACTGCATTAATTTTCCAGTTGATTTTTTTCAGTACTTTGACAAAAATAGGATTGAATTTCACAAGAACTATAGAGAATACTTTTATTCTAATCGCCAAAATAAAAAATTCGTTAAGGACTAATAGAGACAGAAGCATATACACACAACATTATGCGTATTGAAGAAAGCCCCCCGATTTAAAAGATGATTTTAAGAAATAAAAAAGCCTTCGAAGTTAAACAGCGGGGCTTTTTGCAATGCCATGTTCAGCGACACCGCCAGTGAAGTTCACGTCCCAGCGGGGTTTTCATCGCACTAACTATCCAATAAAAAAGGGGTTGCGTGAAACCCCGATGTATAAGAGACTTTAGATTATAATAAACCTCAACCTACAAATTCTTAAAATGTTTTGGCTCAAAATGCTTAATAATTCCTTCTTCATAAAATGATGCACTGCTATGTTCATAAGAAACGAAGTCTGCGGCTAAATTCCATTTCTCGTTTGGGGGATTAATGAGGAGCGGCAACTATAATTCTAACTCTCTGCAAGCATCGGGGTTTCATTTTCGCATCCTTACTTTTAACTCGTGAATATTTTATGAAAATGAAAACCACGCTGAGACGTTGAAACTCCTTTATACTTACCTGATGGTTCGATCCACCTTTTCTTCATTGCTCACTACCACAACTTTTAATTGCAGCAGCATGAAGTGGTTTATACACTCCGCCTGAACAGCGTGTATGAGAGGTCTGCTCTCATCCGTTAAACAGCATGTAAAAGAACTATTCTACTCTCTTACTTCTTGACACACCCTGCGCCAAAAGGAGCACTTGTTATTTTATTGCTTAATTATTTTCATGGGCTTTTCGTTCGCTATTTTTAATAAATATAACCCACCCGCATAATCAGCCATATTGAGGGTAATTGACAAACTGATTATATTTATTGTTTGCAAAAGCCGTCCATTCATATCAGTTAAAAGGGCTGTCTTATTCAGTAAGTCTTTGCCAACAGTTACAGTTACTATATCTTTAACCGGGTTGGAAGATATCTTTATTGTCTGTTGATTATCATCACCCAGCCTAATGATGCTGCTGTAGGAAAATTTGCCGTCAAAATCTGTTTGTCTGATGCGATAATATGCAGTTGCTAATGCAGTTTGCATTTCGGTAAACGTATAATCATTATCGCCATTGCCTTTACTGCTGATGCTGCCAATACTGCTGAATTTAACAGCATCACTACTTTTTTCTACCTGGTAGTTTGTTACATTTTGTTCGTTTACCCGCCAACTGATCTGCGCTTGCTTTGCAGTGTTTAAATTGCCTTTCACACTAAGCCATTTTAATGGAAGCGTACTAAAAACTCCCGATGTCATTACCCTGTTACCTGTGCCGGTGTTAGCCGTTGCCACAAATAAGCCAGCTCCATAAGCCATGCCATACCAGTTATTATCTGTTGCTGATGTACGTATCGTCCAGGTGATACCATCTGGGCTTGTCATCACCCTGTTGCCTGTTCCGGTGGTAGCCACCGCTACAAATAAACCACCGCCATATGTAATACCCCGCCAACTATTATCAGCCGCTGAAGAACGGCTGGTCCAGTTAATACCATTGGGGCTGGTCATTACCCGATCCCCAGTTCCGGTAACTGCCACCGCTACAAATAAGCCAGCACCATAGGTTACGCTGTACCATTGATTATCGGTTGCCGGAGTGCGGGTTGTCCAGGTAATTCCATTGGGGCTGGTCATTACACCATCGCCTGTGCTGGTGGAAGCCACCGCTACAAATAAACCATTAGCAAATACTATACTTCGCCATGTATTATCGTTTGCCGAGGAACGGATTGTCCAGTTAATACCATCGGGGCTGGTCATTACCCGGTCGCCTATTCCGGAAACAGCAACTGCCACAAATAATCCATTGCCGTAGGTTATAGCATGCCAGCTTTCATCCGCTGGTGTATTTCGGCTCGTCCAGTTAATACCATTGGGGCTGGTCATTACCTGGTTACCTGTTCCGTTAATAGATACCGCCACAAATAAGCCATTGCCAAATGTTACAGCATACCACTGATTATCTACCGCTGAGGTACGGCTCGTCCAGGTGATACCATCGGGGCTGGTCATTACCCTGTTTCCGGTCCCTGAGGTTGACACTGCCACAAATAAACCATTGCCGTATGTTATGCATCGCCAGCCATTATCTGCTGCTGAAACTCTTGATGTCCAGCTGACACCCGTTTGTGCCTGAACGATTTGCTTATTGGAAAAAAGCATTATTAAAACGGCAGTGCTGATTAGTAAAATTTTAGTTTTCATGTTTTTGCTTTTTATAATGGCAAAGTTTAATTTTTTGAAAAAAGGTAAACCAGATTTTGTCCGCGTTGGCTGCGGGCAGAAAAAGGAAAAGTGATTGTAAAACAACTATGATTGTGAGCTTTTGCCAGATTGCCAAAAGGTTCAATACGATATGCATCAGTGCTTGTAAATAACAATGCTGTTTTTTTATATTGTTATTGCCAAAGCCGGTTTCAGCAGCCAAAGCACAGGCATCTGCATTAGTGACCAAAAGAATTTCTTTACCAAAACCGCTGGCCTGCCTGTTGATAAAGCATTGCAACTGCAAAAAAAGTTGCTATTAATAACCGGCAAAAAAACACAGAAAATTGTATATGCAATGTTGGCCCAGGGTTGTACTTCATTGTATAATATTTTTATACGAACGGTGGTTTCTGTTAAACTATTACAAGTTTAAACGCCAATAGAAAGATTGCGAAAAAAGGCCACAGTAAAATTTTATAAACAACTACAACGGTATTGCTTAATTACTACAGCAATATTACTTTGTTAACTAATTGTAACATTTTTTGAAGCGAGTTAGGGTGCTGTTGCCGGCAGTATTGTGTGGCACAGATACGCCAACGCACTTTTGCCTGGCTGCATATTTGCGCTAGTTGGCGAACTTAGCGTATTGGTTCGTGGGACACGAAGCGAAGCGAAGGAGTCCCACGGCCATGCACTGGCTCAGCTTTTAGACTCGCCTGGGATTTTAAATTTTGAGATATAGACTCGGAGGAGAAAAAAGAAAACGTGGAGGAGTAGTAAGACTTTTATTATTACATCTTTATATTTATCGGGCTAAAAAGATGTTTCCCGTCCGACCGGTCATCCGGGCGGGCACTCCCGGATGGTGGCACCACTCAAAAACTTTAAGATAACAACCAAAAACTTTACGCTTAATGTGATCTTACGAACCAGAATAATTTTAAACTTTTTACCATTCAGTAAATGAACACGACTGGTAAATAAACCCTGCTACCTGGTAAACCTGCCTGCTAATATTTTAGCATCTTAAATATGCCCGATTAAATAGCTACACCTTGGCAAAGCCACTGTTAATTCATCAACAAAAATTATCAAAGCGTGAAGAAAATATTATTCGGCTGCCTTGTATTGTGTTTATTGAATTCCGTGGTATCTGCACAATCGGTGGGCATTGGCACTACCGCTCCAAATGCATCGGCACAGTTAGATGTTTCAAGCAACAGTAAGGGAATGCTGGTACCACGCATGGCAACATCGGAGCGGACAGGCATTGTCACACCAGCCGTCGGATTGTTGGTTTTTGATAGCACCGCTAACAGCTTTTGGTTTTATAACGGAAACGCATGGACGGAATTATCTGCGGGCAATAATGGGTGGGGACTTACCGGGAACAGTACCCTCGTGGACGGAACAAATTTTATTGGCACCACCACCGATGTGCCAATAAGCTTTCGGCAAAATAATATCAGCATCGGCAGATTGGATGCACGGACAAACAATGTCTTCCTGGGCGACCTTGCGGGAAATGGTTTTGAAACTGTAAACAACACCTTCATTGGTGACCATGCAGGATATGCCCATTTTGGGATTGGAATTGGTAATAACACATTTATCGGTTCGCAGGCAGGCTACTCCAATTTCACCGCCACAGAAAACACTTACGTGGGAAGCTATGCAGGTTATGCCAATACACTATCGACCGGTAATACCATGATGGGCAGATATGCAGGCAATTTAAATACTGCCAGTAACAACACTTTTATTGGCCATAATGCCGGTGCATTAAATACTACCGGCACCGATAATGTTTTTTTGGGTAAAGAGGCCGGGTTAAATAATACTACCGCTACAGGAAATACTTTTATAGGGAAGTTTGCAGGGAAGTTCAATACAGTCGGCCTCAGCAACACCGCATCAGGAAGCAATGCACTATATTTTAATACTGCTGGCGACTCAAACACTGCTAATGGTTATAGAGCACTTTACAACAATACCATAGGAATGAACAATACTGCCATGGGGCATAGTGCACTTTTTAAAAATACAACCGGGGGTAACAACACTGCTGCCGGTTACAGGGCACTTTATTCTAACACAACAGGATTTAATAACACAGCAAATGGTTATAGTGCTTTGTCCGGTAATACTACCGGAGGCCGCAATACTGCTAATGGAAACTATTCGCTTTTTCACAACATCTCCGGTAATGACAACACCGCTACCGGATACGGGGCACTTTTCTCGAACACCTTCGGAGTTAATAATACAGGCACCGGGCATAATTCGTTGGAGAATAATACAAATGGAAACAACAACACAGCCACGGGAAATTTATCGCTTCGTACCAATACAACGGGAGGTAGCAATACCGCTGCAGGAAACCAGGCACTTTATTCCAATACAGTTGGGGATTTTAATACAGCTAATGGTGCAAAAGCGCTATACTCCAATATCAATGGGTATCAAAATACCGCTAATGGAGTAGACGCTATGCTTAATAATACCAGTGGTCATGGCAACACAGCTATGGGTTACCAGGCGCTTCAAAGTAATACAACAGGAATAGCTAATACCGCAATCGGTATAGGTGCCATTTATTGGAATACTACCGGCGACAATAACACAGCTATTGGAAATGGTGCACTTGGTACCAATATACCCGGTGTTTATACAACAGGGGATAATAATACAGGAATTGGGAATGGAGCAACAGTACCCATGCCCTCAGGAAGCAATCAGGTTCGTATTGGCAATACATCCGTAACATATGCAGGAATACAGGTTCCCTGGTCAGTCACATCGGATGTGAGATTGAAGACTGAAATAAAAAAAACAGGTTTAGGCCTGGAATTTATTGAAAGGCTTAATCCTGTATCTTATATACGCTCCAACGATACAAATAAAAAAACCGAGTACGGCTTTATAGCCCAGGAAGTAGAAGCAACACTCAATGCTTTCGGTGCAGTCAATAACGGTTTTATTTCAAAAGACGATTCCGGAATGTACAGCATTCGCTACAACGATTTTATTGCACCTGTGGTGAAGGCCATACAGGAACAGCAGGTAATAATAGACAAACTAACGGAGCAAATTGAGCAGGGCTTAACGGGAGAAATCCATGCAATACTTGTGACTCAGCAACAGGTAATTAAACAGCAATCTGTTTCTATCGAACATTTAAAAAAAGAAAATACAGTCATAAAAGAACAACTGCAAAAACTTGTTGAATCACTATCTGTAAAATAATTTATGAGTAAAGAAATACTGCGTAAAAGACTTACACACCAGTTAAAATAAATTAACCTTAAAACTTATCACACATGAAAACTTTGCAATGCATTATGATCTTTCTTTTTTTCGCCACCGGCGCAACGGCACAATTGCCTGCTTTGCAATGGGCCAAAAATATTGGCGGGACAAAGGGCAATAATATCACCGTAGATGCAGCAGGAAATGTTTACACTACCGGGCCTGCTTATATTTCCAAACTGGATGCTAACGGTAATTTTGTTTGGGAGCTGCAGATTGGCGGAAATCAAACCAATTATGGCCGGTCGGTTTGCGTAGATGCATCAGGCAATGTTTATGTTACCGGTTATTTTAGCGGCACGGCAGATTTCGATCCGGGGCCTGCCACCTTCGACATTACCAGCAATGGACAGAATGATATATTCATTACAAAAGTTGATGCCAACGGAAATTTTATATGGGCTAAAAATATTGGAGGTACTTCTTCTGATTTAGCCTATGCTGCCGTGCTGGACCTCTCCGGCAATATCTGTGTTACCGGCGTGTTTATCGGTGCAGTTGATTTTGATCCGGGGGCAGGATCTTTTATGATGAATGGCGGAGGCAGCAATGATTGTTTTATTTTAAGACTGGATGCCAATGGCAATTTTATACAGGCGTTACAGGTTGCGGGAAATTATTCCGAAGGTGACGCGGTTGCCGTTGACGGTTTCGGTAATCTTTATGTGTGCGGCAATTATAATTCAACAGCAGACCTTGATCCAGGGGCAGGAGTTTTTAATGTCACGGCATCGTCCGGAGCAGATGCCTTTGTAATTAAGTTGAATTCAGCCGGTGGTTTTGTTTGGGGGAAAAGCTTTGGGGGCTTCGGTACGGATAATTGTAAATCTGTGAAGGCCGATGCAGCAGGTAATGTGTACCTGGCAGGAGATTTTCCTTTTACGGTGGATTTTGATCCGGGCCCGGGAACATACAATATTACTACAGCCGGTTCTACTGATGCCTTTGTTTTAAAACTAAATGCAGCCGGCAATTTTGTATGGGCAAAAGCTTTTGCAAGTGCCAATGCTGATGCCGCTAAAGACCTTGCATTAGACGCTTCCGGAAATGTATATACCACGGGCATCTTCCGGGGAACGGCAGACTTTGACCCCGGCCCCGGCGTTTTTAATTTAACGGTTGTGGGGGGCGTCAACAACGATATATTTATTTCAAAGCTAAACCCATCGGGAGATCTTGTTTGGGCTTTGAATTACGGAGGCAACTTTGATGATGAGGGCCTTTCTGTTTTTTGCAGTGCCGCGGGAAATGTATATGCAACAGGAGATTTTGATGGAGGTGTAGTTGATTTTGATCCCGGCGCAGGCATAACAGGATTAAACAGCAACACTGGTCAAACCTTCATTGTTAATTTAGATGGAGATGGTACATTGCCTTTAGCACTGCTCAGTTTTTCCGGCGAAGCAACAGTAAGTGGCAATGCATTGAAATGGGCTACCACTCAGGAAACAAATACAAAACATTTTGAGGTAGAATGGAGTATTGAGGGAACGAGGTTTGAAAAAGTTTCAACCCAAAAAGCGGCAGGTAACAGTTCAGCTATCCATGAATATAGTTTCCTGCATAGGCGCTCCGAACCCGGCAATAATTACTATCGCCTAAACATGGTGGATGCAGATGGAAGGTCAGCATTTTCTCCGATAATAAAACTCATTAGCAATCTTACTTCACCTGCTTTTACAGTATATCCTAACCCGGTTGCAGATATGCTGTACCTGGATATAAGCGC
>JBBSBD010000058.1:0-27213 GCA_038251675.1 Chitinophagales bacterium
CCGTCCATTTCAGGCATTTCAAGATCCATCAGTATTAAATCGAATTTATGATATTTCAGCAGTTCAAGTGCATGGATTCCATTCCGGCCTTCCTTTATACGAATCTGCCACCTTTGTAAAAATGTTCTTACTATGCCAGCATTTATCTCGTTATCCTCCACTACCAGTATCCTTACACCCCGGATGTCGGGGGCAATTCCGCTTTTGGCGATTTCTTCTTTTACCACTACCGCTTCAGCCGCCAAATTGAAAGCGAGTGTAAAATAAAAGCGTGAGCCTTTTTCCAACTCGCTCTCTACCTCCAACCTGCCGCCAAAAATATTTACGATTTTTTCGCTTATTGTGAGACCAAGACCTGTTCCATCAAATCGACGCAGATCATTGTCATCATGTACCTGCACAAAATCATTGAAAATTTCTTCATGTTTTTCTTTTGAAATTCCAATGCCGGTATCGTGAACCTCGAAAAAGATTGTGACGGTCTTTTCTGAAATGTTTTCAATTTTTACATTGAGTTCTACCTTCCCTAAAATTGTAAATTTTAATGCGTTAGATAATAGGTTGGCAAGTACCTGGTTTAATTTTATATGGTCGCTCAGTACATTAATGCCTTCAAGCCGCGGATCCTGGTTCAACACCAGCTCAATATTTTTATTTTTATATTCGGTTGCAAATGATTTAGTCAATTTATCCAGGCTTTCCTTCATGTTGAACTTTTGTCTTTTGAATACCGCTTTTCCGGCATCCATTTTACTAAAGTCAAGAATATCATTAATCACCCCGAGCATGTGGTCCGAGGAATACCTAAGTACATTAATATGATTTTTGATATTTTCCGGTAAATTGTTTTCGCCTAAGATCAGATTAGAAGTGCCTATTATACCATTTAAGGGTGTTCGAAGTTCGTGGCTCATGCTGCTTAGAAACCTGGCCTTTGCACTGGCAGCTTTTTCCATTTTTTCTTTATAGATTTCTAAGTCCTCTTTTGCCTTAGTTATTTCACTAATATTCCTGATACTCAGTAACTGGTATTCCATTTCGTCTTTTACAAAAACCGAACTTTTTAAATAGGTGTCGAATTTTGTTTTTTTGTGCGATACAAATCTTGCTTCGCCGTACCAGTCTTCCGGAATTTTGTTCATCAGCAAATCCATGTTTGTACTATCATCTGCCAGGTAACGCATCATCACCTGTGTTATATAAAGGCCACGCATATTTGTTGCTTCAGGCAGCTGCAGGATTTGATCAAGCGTTCTATTATATTCAATCACCTCCAGCGTCTCCTTCTTGAAAATAATGTAGGCATCCATGTATGAATTAAACAAAGCATCAGAAAAGTCTGGTTTCCCGGCAGCTTTTCCTTTATTCGAAGATTTCAATAATATTGAGTGGGCTATAAGCAGGGCAGTTAAGATAAACGATGCAACAAACCTGTATTTAAAAAAAACATCCCCATGCAAGGTTTTTACGGCGGATACGAATAATAAATTTTGGACAATTACAAATGCTGCGATTAAGGCTATGATAATGTGAAACTCCCGAAACCTTATTTTATTCTTAAGGCTTGAGCTGCTATTTATATAACCTATTGCTATTGGGAAGAGATAAAAAATGTTTCCTTGTGAATTTCCATTTCTGAAGATCATAAAACAAACTGCAGAAGAAGTTAAAAAGAAGACCAGTTGGGGGAAAAAAGATCTCTGCCTGGCAGATTGTCCGAATAAAAATAAACCTGTATAAAGCAAGCAAATGCAAAATACAATGCCAGCATTAGTATAAAAACCATAATGAAGCGATAGCACACCCTCGATAGTAAAGGTTATAAAGAAAAAAGAAATAGTGGCCGCCAGCGAAGTGGAATATAATTTTGATTTTTCTTCAAACGGGTTTTGAAAGTTCACAGAACAAGGGATTTCGTGATTGGCTAATGCAAAAAATAAGGCAGTTAGCCCAGTCTTTTACCGTAAACGAGCAAAAGGTTATTTTATTGAATCACTAATTAAAATAACAGTGAATAATAATATAGGCACCCTAAAAAACGTTATGGAAAAAAGTGTCCTATGAATAATTTTGAATTTGCTTTCGATAGCAGGTTAGATACTGATTTTTTAAATGGACTGTATGGTGGCAGTATGGAACATATCTCAATAGTTTTTGAACAATTTTTAAGTGGCATTCACAATCAATTAAAGGAAGTAGAAGACAATTTTAATTCAGGTAATTCTGAATTATTCAGGCAAAAGGTGCATAAGCTTAAGCCTGTTTTTAGTTTTGTGGGCCTTACAGCACTTACCAGTAAAGCAGAGTTTATTGAAAGACAATGTAAGCAACATTCCGGTACGGCACCTTTGCAGGAAATATATAAAGATTTTAAAAATAATATCGTTGAATTACTTCCTGTTATTGAAAAGGAATTAGTAAGACTTAAGAATTAAAATCCCTCCCGATGAAGCTAAAAGTGGTTATTGTTGACGACGAGCCTATTGCCAGAAATTTTTTGGAAAGGTATTGCGAAAAAATCGGCAGCCTGGAAGTTGCTGCCTCATTTCCATGCGCGGAAACAGCGCTTGATTATCTCAAGTCAAACGAAACGGACATTCTTTTTCTTGATGTTGAAATGCCTGGAGGCAGTGGATTTCAATTGCTTGATCAATTGCTTTATATGCCCAGGGTTATCCTTACCACTTCGAAGACAGATTACGCATTTGATGCATTTCAATATAACGTAGCAGACTATCTGAAAAAGCCATTCACTTATGCGAGGTTCCAGGAATCGGTTTCGAAGGTTATTGAAAGAGATACAATTATTAAAGCAGAACCAGGCGAAAAGCAGGAAGATATCTATATAAAATCCGAAGGAAAATTCACCCGCCTCAATTATCGTGACATACTTTATATTGAGAGTGTGGGAGATTATGTAAAATATATTACACTTACAAAGCAATATCTAACACATAGCACACTGAAAGCTGTTGAGGAGAAAATGAACCGCCAGCATTTTATGAAAGTGCATCGTTCTTATATCGTGAACCTGCATAAAATAAAAGATATACAGGATTATTCATTAGTGATAGAAGGCAAAGTAATTCCCATTAGTAAAGTGCATAAGCCAGATGTAATGCAAAGGATCAATCTGGTTTAACACTGAAATTGTATTTCTGTATCATACTTTCAATTCAGTGTCTCCAATCTCTACCGATAATATTTTGTTTTGCTCTAAATCAATATTTTCAAAACTTTCCTGCAACATATCGGCACGAAAGTCAGCAGTAATTTGAAGGCTCACGATATTAAAATATAATAGTCGTACTAATTATGTTTTAAGTAATCGGCCTTTGGGCTTTTTCGTATAATCCCTTCCACTCGTCGAAAGAAGATATTCATTCACCGAAAATTAAAAAAACAGGGCAATAAAAATTTACATCTTTGTATCAGCAAACAAGGTTAAGTGTTTAAAATCCAAATCCCGAAGAACTAAGCATCCAACATCCAAACAAAAAACTAAAAGATCCAAATCCCAAAAAAGACCAATCACATTTTAAACAAAATGCGAAGACCCACAAGAGTATAAAAAATAATTGACTTTAAAAGCTTCCGAACTGGAGGCTTTTTTGTTTTCACTAATGGGACCTCGTAACTATCTGCGAAAGATTACATCAGCTTTGTTGGCTATAGTTTAATTTTGTCCGGATGTATTGTTTTCGGATAGCATTCGAAGAAAATCAAGCGTTCTTTTTTCTGAATCAATTCGTGCATTTTTATTTTCTTCTTTAGTGCCACCAATCATGTAGGAGTCATTAAGTGTGTGTCCTGCATTATCATAAGAAAATAGCTTGTGCCAATAAGGGAACTTGCCTGGAATGAATAACCATTAATTGTTTGGGTGGAAATAGTATAAGCGCCCGTAGTTTTCACCGATACCTGTACTTCAATAAAATTCGCATCTCCCAAATCCTTCCCGATAAGATAAGTACCTCTCACATTTATGGATAATCATTGTCCGCTGCTACTTCCTCCCAGGGTGTTCAGGTCCGGCTTGCCACCTTCAATACTGAATTCTTTTGACATGAGAAAAATATAATGACTAACAGGATAATCGCTACTATATAACGATGTAATTTTTTCATGTTTTCCCTGGCAAAAGTTTAAGATACATGAAACGAAACCTTCTTGTTACCCCATACCAATGTCACCGTTCCGTCTTTATCTATAGAGTAAGTAAGTTTTTCCGCTATGCTGCCGGGAGCCGCTGGTTTCACTTTTACCTGCAACGCATCCTGGTCTTTATTTTTTTCATAATCAAAAGCGCCATCTGTATCCCATTTTTTGTTGAAGATGATCGTCCATTCATCGGGGTTAGCAATCATGAACAATGCATATTTACCGGCTGGCAATGCTTCGCCCTCAATCTTTACGTCTTTGTCCACTTCAAATACCGTTGCTTCGTTGGCACCGGCACGCCAGATCTTACCAGTTGTCGGTTCCACATCTTTACCAATTGTTCTGCCTTTTAAAGAGGGCTGGCTGTAATCAATACTTACTGTGGTGCCATTGCTAATGGTTTCAGTAACTTTTGCGGGAGGGCTTGGCCTTTTGGATTTATCTGTTTGTGCACAACTGTTAAGGCTTGCAACAATCATTACACTCAGTAATGCAAAAGAGAATATTTTTTTCATGCTCGTAATTTTTTGATTCGAAGTTAAGATATAATTCTTCCCTTGGCAAAGGATACCATCCTTATGGGTGCATTCCAAATTTTTGCATTGCTTTGCTGCTTGTGGGCGATGGAGCCACCACCCGCGGCCGGCACCGTCCTCATCCAACCGGCAACGATTATATACACGCGATTATGCATGGGCCATCGCCGTTCGACCTGCGCTGACGGCTTGTTCGGGTCGGCACCGAAGGTCAGACCGGCAATAAGAGTGTATGAGACTTTGTTGTTTGCTGTACAGGATGAATTTGAAATGTGGCCCATCCCTTCTCAAAAAATTTTAGAGATCTGCATCAGAAAAATGACTTTTATTCTTCGTCTTCATAAAAAAGGTGGCTGTCATGTTGCCCAAAAAAAGAATTACATAGCTTTATGCGTAATATGAGAACAAACTAATCATTCAACTATGGCCTGTCGAAAGTCTTTCATCCTGTTAGCATTTCTTTTAGTATTCCTAAACCCGGATGGCACTGCACAAAAAGCATCTACGCTGCCCCGTAGCGTACCTGAAGCAGAAGGAGTATCTTCTAAAAACATCATCGATTTCCTGGATGCAACTGCAAAGAGCAAAACCGAGTTTCACAGCTTTATGCTGCTCAGGCATGGTAAAGTAATTGCTGAAGGCTGGTGGAATCCGTATCGTGCCGATCTTGAGCATAGTTTATATTCCTGCAGCAAAAGCTTTACTGCTACAGCTATTGGATTTGCAGTGCAGGAGAAAAAACTTTCTCTTGATGATAAGGTGGTGTCTTTTTTCCCGGGAGATTTACCTGACACAGTAAGTAACTGGCTTTCGGAACTTACGGTTAAAGATGTGTTGATTATGTCCGACGGGCAGGAGCCTGATCCGTCCTTTGCCGTTGCTGCAAAAGATACAAACTGGATACGCGGATTTCTTGCTACCCCTATCGTCCATGAGCCAGGCACACAGTTCCTTTATAATTCATTGGGAACTTACATGCTTTCTGCAATTGTGCAAAAGGTAACAGGACAGAAAACAATAGATTATTTGAAGCCGAGACTATTTGATCCTTTGGGAATACAAGGCATGGATTGGGAAACAGACTTGCAGGGCATTAACACAGGAGGGTGGGGGCTTAGGTTGAAGACTGAAGACATGGCAAAGTTTGCAGAATTGTTTTTACAGGAAGGCAAATGGAATGGCAGGCAAATACTATCAGCCTCGTGGGTGAGGGAAGCGAGCACGGTTAAAATAATGCAAGACCCAAATGCACCGCAATCCAAAAAAGATTCGAGCGACTGGCTGCAGGGATATTGCTACCAGATGTGGCGCTGCAGGCACAATGCATTTCGCGGCGATGGCGCCTACGGCCAGTTTATGATCGTAATGCCCGACCTGGATGCAGTACTTGCAATTACGGCAGAAACAGCAGACATGCAGGAAGAAATCAACCTGGTATGGCAATACTTGTTACCTGCATTTAAAGAAAAAAAGTTGGCGGCTGACGCTACCGGCTTTGCCAAATTGAAGGAAAAAATACATGCACTGGCATTACCTTTGCCTGTAAAGACTACACAAGTATTGGCGACGAAGATTAGTGGCAAAACGTTTAGTACATCTGGCAATGACCTGCATTTGAAAGGTATTTCTTTCCGCTTTGTGAATAACCTGTGCAACGTAAAGTTTCAAACGGAGAACGGCACTTATGAAATTGGTTTTGGCGCAGGCAAATGGCAAACTGCTAAAACCAATATGCCCGGTCCGTCATTAACTGCGAACGCAATTGAGAATACAAGTATGCTTTACCCGGCCAAAATTGTTGCCAGCTATACATGGAAAGATGCCAATACACTGGAACTGGCATTGCGGTATATTGAAAGCCCGCACAGGGAGATTTACACTTGCCGTTTTGATGGTAATCATCTTGCCATTGAAGCAAAACGAAGTCTTGATTTTGGTAAAGCAAAAACAGTTATAGAGGCCGAAATGGAATAAGTAAATATATTTTTTAAAGGATTAAAATTATAAAACGTGGATGAGACTAAAATGAGAAGTCGTAACTGGTTTGGCCGCAAAGGCAGGGATGGATTTCTTTACCGCGCATGGATGAAGAACCAGGGAATACCTGCTGATATGTTTGACGGCAAACCTGTTATCGGCATCTGCAATACATGGAGTGAACTTACGCCCTGTAATGCGCATTTTCGTGATCTTGCCGTCGCGGTAAAAAAGGGAGTATTGGAGGCCGGCGGTTTTCCGGTTGAATTTCCCGTGATGTCCCTAGGGGAAACGTTAATTAAACCTACGGCTATGCTTTACCGTAACCTGGTAAGTATGGATGTTGAAGAATCAATCAGGGCTAACCCGCTTGACGGAGTTGTGCTGCTTTGTGGTTGCGATAAAACTACTCCTTCACTGGTAATGGGAGCCTGCAGTGTAGATATTCCAACGCTGGTAATATCCGGCGGGCCGATGCTTAAAGGACATTGGAAAGGAAAAAATATTGGTACCTCTGATGTGTGGCGCTTTGATGCTGCACATAAAATAGGACAAATAACCACGGAAGAGTTTCTTGAATCCGAGGCTTGTATGGCGCGTACGCAAGGCCACTGCGCGGTAATGGGCACTGCTTCTACGATGGCCGTAATGGTAGAAGCATTAGGACTTTCATTGCCCAATAATGCATCCATACCAGCGGCGGATGCAAGGCGTAAAGTTTTATCGCAGTTATCAGGTAGACGCATTGTCGAGATGGTGAAGGAAGAGCTAACCTTATCAAAAATTCTTACTCGTGAAGCCTTTGAAAACGCCATCAAGATAAATGCTGCCATAGGCGGCTCTACTAATTTCGTAATTCATTTATTAGCTATCGCCGGGAGAATTGGCGTGGAATTGAAAATCGATGATTTTGACAAATACTCCCAAAATATTCCACTGCTGGCGAACATACAACCATCCGGTGAAAACTATATGGAAGATCTTTATTATTCAGGAGGATTGCCGGCGCTTATGAAAGAAATGGCTGGTATTATTCATAAAGATGTGATTACGGTGAACGGCAAAACAATGGGTGAAAATTTTTCTGCTGCGGAAGTATATGATCGCAAGGTGATAAGCACCATGGAAGATCCCTTCAAACCTGAATCAGGAATTGTAGTGGTAAAAGGAAATCTTGCTCCAAACGGGGCGGTGATAAAGCCATCGGCTGCAACGCCTGCCTTGTTGAAACATTCCGGTAAAGCAGTTGTATTTGAAAACATAGAAGATTTTCATGCCCGCATAGATGATCCGGAACTGGATGTGGATGCCAATAGCATTATGGTTCTAAAAAATGTGGGACCAAAGGGATATCCCGGCATGGCAGAAGTAGGTAATATGGCATTGCCTAAAAAATTATTACAACAAGGCGTCACCGATCTTGTTCGTATTTCGGATGGAAGGATGAGCGGCACGGGCTTTGGAACCGTAGTACTTCACGTATCTCCTGAAGCTTCTGTGGGTGGCACTTTAGCGCTGGTACAAAATGGCGACGTTATTAGTCTTGATGCGCATAAAAGGACATTGAATCTGGAAGTTTCAGAGGAAGAATTAGCCAACCGAATGTCAGCCTGGAAGCAAACAGAGAAAATAGCGGAGCGGGGTTACGTTCATTTATATCAAACACATGTAGAGCAGGCACACCTTGGCGCCGACATGGATTTTTTAAAAGGTAAGTCCGGCAGTGAAGTGATGAGAGATTCGCACTAAAAAGGTGGCAACTGTCTATATAAAGTTATGGCATAACGTAGTCGGGTAGTGCCTTTTAATTTCTATTTGTCAAAAAGATATTTATTTAATAAGGCTTTACCTTTCTTTATAGCCTCACGCCCGTTAGATTCAATTCCATACCATCCCTGGTAACCGGTATTCTTACAAAGCTCAATCATTTTTGCTGTAAGTTCTTCGGTGGGCTGATTGCGATAAGACATTCCTTTTGCAAAAGGAGCTGTCTTTTGGAGGTAGGCATAGTTATCAAAATCCGGTGAGGGTTCCCTCCAATCAGGATAGGTGCCAAAAAGCGGATGATCCACCAGTTTCATAAGAGCTACCATCCAATCCGCATCATTTGAAACGCCTCCGTGATTTTCAATCAGCACGTTTATATTCGCCTCCTGTGCATATTCCAGTAGACTATGGTAAGTTTCTGATGCCCACTTTAATCCTTCATCTTTCGAAATGGTTTCTGCGCCCCTGCAGTTCGTGCGTATCGCATGGCAACCTAAGTAATGGGCGATGTCTATCCATTTGCGGTGATTGATTACAAATTGCTTTCTGTCTTTTTTACTGGAGGCACATCCATCTCCTTCATCATCCACCATTGTTAAAACAATCGCTATTCCATTATCCGCTGCATTTTGTTTCAATGTATCCAGGTATGAAAGAGTGGGGACTTCAAACAATGTATTGACAAACTCAATTCCATTGATATCAAAATCTTCCCTTGCAATCTTTGGAAAATCAAGGGTTTTCCATTTGCCTGCTTTTATTTCCTCAACCAATGCCCATTGGGCAAGGGAAATACCATTTTTAACCGTATCGTTGTTTGGTCCCACCATTCTTATTTTACCCGTGAAAGTTTATCACCAAAAAATTATCGTCTTGTTCTTTTGATGGGAAATATTTCATGCAATACCTCTCCATTTTCAGTTATACCTTCTACAGTTACCGTATAATTAGTTGGTGTGTCTGCAGTATAAAAGGATATGATAGCAGGAAGCTTTGAATCGGTGACTACATTTCCATTCCAGTAAATAGTTGTGCGATCATCTTTTGGTTTCGCAAGCTTACTCTCATCAGTTTCATATTTTGGCGAATAAAAGTCTTTCTCCACATGGTAACCAGGGAGGTGTAAAGGCTTTATTCCTTTTTGCACAAAAGTGGAAGCTTTTCCTCTTTTTGTGTTTATTAAGATGACGCCGCCACCGCCGTTCACACCGTAGATGGCTCCTTCGGCACCTCTTAACACTTCTATAAAATCAATATCGTGCAGTGTGGGATCGAAAGCAGCACCCCGAACACCATCAACTATATATAAAGGGTCTGTGGGCTTACTTATACCACCCGGGCCAAAAAAATTAATATGATCGTCAGCAAAGGTAGCGCCAGGCACAAAATGCATAAGGCCGAACATTCCGGACTTGGGATCCCATTTATATCTCTCAATAACATCAGATGTAATGATATAAGAAACCGGGCTCACCCGTCGCGGGTCATCAAAATTTACTTTTCTGTTTGTCCTGGTAACAATCACTTCCTTTAATACACGAATTTTTTCCATGTCTTTTGATGGATCATACATAAAACGCATATAAAAATTGATTCCTTGTTGCAGTGCATCATCGGCAACCGCAGGGCCAAAGGTCTTGTCAATTTTTGCCGAAGGGAAATGCAGGGGTTCAATCGAAACATTTACATCTTCATTTATACCCTTTCGATTTTTTATTTGAATAAAAAAGGATGTGGAATCTGTATAGTCTATTCCTGCAAAATGAAACTCGCCTTGTTCATTTGTAGTATCAATTCCAATAAAAGCATTATCAGATTGGGAAATAAGGCTAACGATATAATGACTTACCGCTGCATTCTTATTGTTCGTTAGTTTACCGGTTATAGAAAGGCTGCTATCTTTTTCTTTTGAATTTATCACCGCATTGCTTTCAATATCGTTCCAGTTAAACCTGGCCCATCCATGAGTTAACATTACGAGATCAAGATTTTCGAGCGTTGCGGTATCCTCATTTTTAAAATAATAGCCGGGCTCTTCAATATATCCTTTTAAGTAAGGAGATAAAAGCAGGTGTGTTTTTATGTTTTCATCATTCTCATTATGCTTTATTACATTGTCATCGGTAACGGCAATTGAATACATTCCTTTTAAGGGTTTTCCTGCCAGATCTTTTGTCTTCAACTGTAAGGTTACTTTTTCCCTTTTACCATAGTTGGTTTTATTAGCAGTTAGAATCACTTTTGACTTAGGATGATGAATATAAACCAAACGTTCACTCACAGGCTGCATGCCATCGTTAAATAAAGTTAGCTGAGCAATACCTTCAGGAAATTTTTTTAAAGGGATGTCAGTTTCATAGAGGTCAGTTCCCCGACTTGTAAAGAACACGCCGCTATGAGAAGTGGCAATAAGATAGCTGGTCTTATTTTTTTTATATAAAGAATCACCAAGGGCAACCCGTACGGTTAACTCATAATTATTTCTTTTAATAACAGAAAGTTGGTAAGCATTGGCATTTGCCGAAGGAAAAGGATAGCTAATCTCATCGCCATCCTTCGACTTAAGGTAAGCATAGTAAGAGGTGCCGCTCTCTGGAATGAAAGTAAACTTTCCCATTCCTGCATGTGTACTTTTGAAAGTGCAAACGGTTACTCCTTTTTCATCCTTTATATATCCGTTTATGTCTGTTCCATATCCATCTTTATCTATTGCTTTAAATGCTACAGTATTTTCTATACCATTTACAAGGTCACCACCTTCCGGCAGAAATTGTACATCGGCCACATCATTCAATAAAGGTAAGCGGAGCGATTTTTCATAATCGCCCGTCTTAATTTTCACGGTGACATCGCTCCTGTTTTCTTTTGAAACCGAATTAACATTTACAAAAAATCTGCCTTCTGCATTTGTAATAATGTTGGCTTGTTCAATCTTTTTATCCTTATACAGTACCTCGTAATGTACAGGCCTGTTGCGGTAGGAATTTTTTAACGTATCTGCTAATTGAATATTAATAGTAGAAAGCGTAGAGTCTGTATAAGACAAGCCAGCTATAATATGATTTGTTTTATCAAAAATGTGAATATAAGTCGTGAAAATATTTTGCTTATCGTTAAAACCAACCATCCATGAAGTATATGCACTTAAAAGATAATTTCCTTCGTGTATCGAATCATCAATATGAAAGTTGAAATTAAGTGAGCTGTAAAGGCCATTTACAATCGCTCTTTGAATTATGGCATTATCCTCATTTATTAATTCGACATATATTTTTTTGCTTCTGATACTATCATAACCAGGCATGCCTTCATTAACCAGGTAAATTTTTCCATACATATCATCGCCACTTAAATAATAGGGTTTATCTGTATGGATGTAAATTTTTTGTTGCGGATATTCCTGGTTGTAGCTATAGAATTTATTTACCAACTCCTCCAGTGGACTTCCTGGTGGTATCTTATTATTTGCCGCGAAAATAAATAGCCCGGCAAAGATAGAAAAATAGAGGATTCGTCTAAGCATCAACCAGGTGAGCGTTTATTGAAGAATAATTAATTATCACAAGCAACTAATAATTTCATTATGATGGCAGTTCCACCACCTATTTCCTATACTAAGGTATGAAGAATAGATGTTTTTCGCCAAAGGCATTACTCTGTTACTTCAACGTTGACAAAAAACTCACCACATCTCTTATCTCCTTTTTTGAAAGTATAAATCTCATCTCCGGCATACTTGAAGCAGCGTTGGCTCTTTTCACAACCTGGTCTTTGGGAATAATGGTGTTTTGTTGTTCTCTTCCTTTTACACTGAGACTTTTGTCATTCTCCTCTTCTAATACCCCTGCAATTGTTTTTCCATCTTTAAGTTCAAGAGTGATCACACCATAGCCGGGCGCTAATCTTGCGCTTGGATTTATGAGCGCTTCCAAAAGTTTTTCTCTTGGCAGCCTTGAAGCGACTCCATTCAAACGCGGTCCTGCATTGCCTCCCATATCATCATACGAATGGCACTTCATACATTGAGCCGACTGGTTTCTATAGAAAATACGCCTCCCTTGTTTAGGATCTCCTCCATAAAGGCTCCCGGCAAACGAGGCAGTCAGTTCATCTTTAGATAATTTGGAGGTGGCCTCTTTATATCCGGCTATAAGTTGTGGCGAACGTGTACTGTCAATGGCCTCACCCAGTTCAAAATAAATATCCGGAGAAAGCTTACCGTTAGTCATCTGAGTTAGTAAGCCGTCAAAAACCTTGTTAGTGTTTTCAACGGGTAAATTTCCAAGCGTCAAAAGTGCCGCTTGTTTCTCTTCAGTTGTTTTTGTATTGATAACATCGGAGAGCAAGGTTACCATCAAAGGCTTTGGTATATTCAATTTACCGATGAGGTCAATGCCCGCAACTCTCACAACTTTATCTTTTCCCGTAAGTGCTACTTGAATTGCCTGGGTTATAGAAGGATCCTTCATTTCGGCCAGCGCTTTCAACGCTTCAACTTTTACTTCATTATCCTGGTCATTCTTTAGAAGTGTTAATAAATTTGCACCCGCTTGCCGGATATCCAATTTGCTTACTGCCTTAACCGCACTTAATCTCACGATAGCATCTTTGTTATTTAATAGTTTGATAAATGCATCACCGGTTTTATTTCTAACAGTTGAAATGTCTCTCTGAATGACTCCTCTTGAACGCCCGTCAACTCTGTCTAAGACAGAAGGTTTCGCCCACGTGGTCAATGCTGCAACCGCTTCTGCCCGCATTGCCGCAGGAGCGTTTTCTTTCGACGCATAGTCGATAAGATTTTGCATTGCCTCATCAGTACCTGTCCTCAGGTTTGCATTTATGGAACGTCTTATCAATGCTTCACCTGTAAAGGCTGTAGTCTTCAATAGATTCCCTAGAGCAGGGATCGCATCTTTAATAGAAAGATCATCATTAATGCCACGTGCAGCTTCGGTAACAATATATTCATCCCCATCATTTAAAAATTTGGCAATACCTGCATTGCCCATTCTTCTTAATGCTACTACTGCAGCAATTCTTACCGCACGTGACGAGTCATTTGCTAAAGCAATTATAGGTTCTGCTTTTCCTATCCGTGCAAGTGCAAGGCTTCCGGCATGGCGGAGGTACGCATCTTCATCATTATTTGCCTTCAGCATTTCAATAATTGGCCCGATAGCGGGTTCATACATGATTCTTCCCAACGCTTCAGCTGCAAAGAAACGTGTACGGCTATACGAATCTTTTAACAAGGGCACAAGGTCTTTACCACTCTCTTTATATTTTATGTCTCCTAACCATTTAGCGGCCTGCGCTCTTATCTCCGGGTCTTTATCCTGTAAAAGAGGAATCAAAATAGTAGCGTACTTTTTATCCTGCCTGGCCAACTGGCTTACACCCCAAATGGAATTAACCCTCGCTAACTGGTTACCGGTTTGGGCAAGAATTTTCTTAAATGTTTCCGCGCTCTTCTCTCCACGCTTAACCAATTCAAATTGCGCTTTCATTCTCACTCTCATGTCAGGGTTCTTTAATATTTCACCCAATGCATCTTCCGGGGTTTTAGTAAAATCTTCGGCTAATAATTTCTTTGTTTCTATTCGTTCGGGCAATGCAGCGGCATTGTTATCGTCAAGTTTCCAGATGCGGCCATAGTTGTGCGTACCCCAGCCATCGATCCAATCGGCAATGTACATGGCGCCATCCGGGCCGAAATCAAGGCCTGTAGCGAGCACTCCACCCAACACTCTTTTATTTTCACCTAATTCAAAAGTGGCACCTTTTGGATTTAGTTTAAAACTGTAAATCCCTGACTGGGCGGGGTTGCCAACAAACTCTGCCACAAAAAAAGTATTCTTATACTTTGGGCTTAAGGCTGTACCGGGATTATACAGGAACCCCGCAGGGCCACTCACAAAATTATCTATACATGGTGTTATGTATGCAGCCTGTCCCTCAAACCTCGGCATCCATAATTTTTCATCCATCCACACTTTGTATGTGTTGTTATCTGGGTCATTGTACTTGCCATATTGCCAATTGCTTCTCCAGCCAATATCGGCGCCATTTACAACGTACACCAGTCTCTCTTTCTCGCCGGGATGATCACCATCGTTATCTTCACCTATGAGATTTGCATACTCATCGAATGCAAATTCATGTGTGTTGCGATTGCCCGAGGCAAATATTTCAAAGTCACTTCCATCAGGATTGGATCTTGCGATAACACCGCTATTAGGATGCTCCCATTTTTTACCGTCCTTATCTGTTCCGTTAAATCCGATGTCACCTATCTGCCAATAGATTCTTCCATCGGGGCCCATTTCAACACCCGACATGCCGTGGCCGCCAAACCCGATGTGAACACCGTAGCCATGCGAAATAGAAGTTTTTTCATCCTCAATACCATCACCGTTTTTATCTTTCATTCTCCATAAATCAGGAGCAACAGCCACAAAGAGATCATTGCCATTAATTAATACGCCACCCGCAACATCTGTCACTTCGCTATTAAAATCGTTTACTATTAATTGTGTCCGGTCAGCAACACCATCGCCATTTACATCTTCCATTTTATATACATCTTCTTTCTCGATAGTCATGTCTTTCCAGTCGTGTGAACTATCTCCATTTAAATCTGCCAGCCATTCATTTTTCTTACTGTTTTCAGGAGCTAAGATGCTATGAAGAAAAGCTCTTTTATCTTCAACAGTTTGCAGTTGTATGGAAGCAATTTCCCAATCCTGGTGGCCGCGAATATCAAATTCAGAATTTTTTTGCCTGTTGGTAGTGGTGTAATATAATTTCCCGGAGTCATCTATGTCTATGGCAATGGGGGAGATCACCAATGAATCAACGCCCCATAACTTTAACGTAAGACTATCAGCCAATTCCGGCTTAACAATAGATTCTATTGATGTTGCCAATGCGGCTGTTTTAGCAGGATCCATTTCTTTAATTCTTGGGTCAACAGGTTCCTCGTTCTTGCATGCAGCCAGTAATATTGTGATACATAAAAGTGATAACAAAAGGTGTTGCTTGTTGGCGAAAAGTGCAATCGTATATTTCATATTATTTACTCTAAATGATTTACAATATTATGTAAAGGAGTTTATGAAATAAAAATTTAAATCGCCGGTTTGGCTGCAAGATGATAAAGACGGGCATCTTTATTAGGAAATTTATGCTGTTGTTGGTTCCATAAAATCCACTTTCCTGAACAAAAGGTATATGAGCATAAAGGTTATGTAAAGATGAATTGTCTTTCGTTTGTGAATTCAAGGCGGGCCGTACTATATATAATATCACCGTGACGAAATTTCCCTGCATATTATTTTTATATTTACAAAAGCCTCCCAATTCGTCTATGAGAAAAAAAAACAGCTACCTGGCTTTCTTCCTGCTATTGCTCACTCTGACGGGTGAAAAAACATTTGCACAGGCAGATGATATGGCCATCTGGCGTACGCTTTTTGAAAAGCCGTTTGATAAGATACACTCAGCCGACCGGTTTCTGTGGGACTCCATCGAGCACAAACCGGCAGCAGAGGTCAAGGCCATCATCCAGGGTCTTGAAGGTGACGAAGAAGTAAACAACTCTGATGAAAATATAGCTAAGATCTACCTGTTGAAAAGTATATATTGCCGTACTTATGACTCGTTATATGGCAATGAGGGATGGAGGTTCTGGGGTAACAAATCCTTGTCTCTTGCGAGAAATATTGACGATGATTATATTATGGAAGGTTGTTACCTTTTTTTAGGCGATGCTTACCTGCGCAGGAACAATTATGACACCGCTGTTTTCTACCTTTTGAAAACCGCTGAGCTTTCTGAAAAGCTTGGTTACCGTGAAGAATTTGTTGTGAGTAATAAAATTGCCATCAGCAATGTTCTTTACCGCACGCAGAATTACCAGCAGTGCATCAACTTTTGTGTAACCAGTTTTGATATAGAATCAAAACTTGAGCCCATTACAGTAATTACTGCGTATAACAATGCCGGCCTTTGTTACTGGAAACTGAACAAGCCGGATTCTGCTATTTACTATTTTAACAAGGTGGCGGTTTATGCGCATAAGGTAAAATGGGGTTTATGGGAGGGAATTGCTTTCGGCAATATAGGCGATGCCTTGCATGAAAAAGCAGAAGATGAAAAAGCAATGCCTTATTGGCAAAAGGATTACGACAGTTCGATGAAGTATAAGGAATGGGGAAACGCCGCTCTTACATTGGCGTACATCAGCGAGTACGAGTTCAACGACGGCCAGCGGTCAAAGGCGATAAAGCAATTGCAATGGGCTGCTACAGTGGAGCAGGAAGATCCTGCAAACCTTATTACCATTTATAAAATAATTAGCAGTTGTTATCGGAAACTGAACCTTCACGACTCTGCCTATTATTTTCTTGACGCGCATTACCGGTTAATAGACTCTATGAACCAGGTGGTAAGCCGCAATAAATATAACCTGGTGGAGTTGCATCTTGCATTCGAGAAAAGTAATTACGAATTTACCATTTTAAGAAAGGAACGTAAAGCGGAGATTGCCCGGCGCAATCTTTTATTGGTTGCCTTACTGGCTTCCCTGCTTGCCGCCCTGCTTCTTTATAATCGTGAACACTTAAAAGCGAAGCTGGCAAAGCAAAAGTCGGAAACTGCGGAGGCAGAAAAAAGATCTGCCCACGAACAACTACAAACCTTTACCGAAATACTGCTGGAAAAAAATGAACAAATAGAGCAACTTACTTCTTCACTCGAGCAACAAACGAGCAGTAATGTTGATGAATTGATACACCAGTCGCTACTTACCGATTCTGATTGGAAACGTTTTAAGGATCTGTTTGAAAAAACCTATCCTGGTTTTTTTTCCAGCCTTAGGGAAATCGCCCCCGGCATTACCCAATCAGAAATGAGGCTCGCGGCACTTATGAGGCTCAACCTGGGAAATAAAGAAATGGCCTCCATACAGGGCATCAGCGTCAGCAGTCTTAGGGGTAACAAGACGCGCCTTCGTCAAAAGCTGGATATTTCCGGCGATACCGACCTCGAAGATTTCATGAAACAATTGTAACACTTCCTGCCAGAATCCTTTGCCAGCAAGGTTTTCAAATCTTGCAGCGTTTTGCAGCGCCGCTTGCAGCCTATTGCAGCGGTTTTTTTTGTTATTCCTCACACAAGGCTGATAAGTTTGCCGCCTGTATGAAAGAGAAAAATACTTTCACATATTTCAGACTGCTCCTGGTTCTTTTGTTTGTATTCATCGTGGTAATAATTTATGCTATCTGGAGCAGCCAGGAAAAAGTAAATGTGATTGATAAGGAGCTGAAACAAAAACAAATTAACCAATAAATTAATTTTTATGAAACAAATACAATTCGCGGTGACGAAGAAAAACCCTGGCATCCTGTTTCTCTTTTTACTGGCATACGGCATAAATGCTTCGAAAGCTCAAACTATTTATTACGTCGATTCATCGAGGGCTGACAATGCCGGTGCAGGAACCAATTGGTCAACTGCAAAAAAGGATTTACAAAATGCTATAAATATCGCAAGCCCCGGCGATCAGGTCTGGGTTAAAGCGGCAACCTATCTACCAACCCAAGATCCTTTAGGAAGCACCGGTCCGGCAGACCCACGTGACAAAACTTTCTTTTTAAAAGATGGTGTAAAAGTTTATGGGGGATTCAACGGAACCGAAGTGGCCCTGGCGCAGAGGAACGTATTATCGAATGTGACCACGCTCAGCGGAGACATCGGGGTTGTTAATAATTTCTCTGATAACTGTTACCATGTGGTGGTTGCTGCGGTGTCTCAATCCGTTTCAACTGCCTGCACGCTGGATGGTTTTACAGTGGTTGGCGGCAATGCAGATAATAATACTTCTTACAGTGTAAATGGCCTCAGCCTTGCAAGAAATATCGGAGGTGGTATCTTCACCCGCTACGGCGCTAATACAATTGCAAACAATACCATCTCGGGTAATACGGCGTCAGCAGGTGGTGGCATTGCGACAATTGGCGGACCGGGAGCACTTATGAGTTGTTCCAACGCTATTACAAATAATATTATCAGTGGCAATACCGGCACCAGTGGCGCCGGTTTATATATGGTATTATGCACCAACACGCTTACGAATAACAATATCAATGGCCAGCTTGGCGCCAATGGTGCAGGTATTTATATAAATGGGGGCGTGCATATTATCAGTCACAATACGATTGATAACAATGCTGCGGGAAGTGGCGGCGGCATATTCATGACCAATGGTGCCAGTGATACTTTGATCAATAACAGCATTACTAATAATTCATCGGCAAACAATGGTGGAGGCGTATTTGTAAGCTCCGGCACCACTTACTGCATCAATAATATTTTCAATGGCAATTTTTCAGGCAATGGCGGAGCTATTTTTATAAGCTTTGATCACGATGATGTATTTGCCAATAATACTTTTCACGCAAACAATGCCGCTTCTCGTGGCGGAGCTTTATATACCGATGGCTGCTTAAACCTTCAAGTTCAGAATAATATCTTTTGGGACAATACCCTTGCGACGAATGCCACATTACAAGGAGCAGATTATTATGAAAACACTACTCCCGGGAATACGTTTACTAATAACCTGCTTCAACTTGCAGGCAGTAGCTATACAACATCGGGGAGTGGATCTTATGATCTGGGTACAGCAGCTTCGGGAAATATTTTTGCCACTGATCCGGTTTTTGTAAATTCCGCGGACCCTGACGGGACTGACAATATCATCCGTACAGCAGATGATGGATTGAGGCTGCAGCCCGGAAGCCCTGCAATAAATGCGGGCACCCTTTCGGTTACCTCTCCGCTTACCGATATTATCGATGCCACCCGTGGTGTGGCACCTTTTGACCTTGGGGCATATGAATGGTTCACTTGCCCGGGTAACCGTATCTTATATGTAGATGCCAGTGTAAGTGCAAGTGGTTCCGGTGGTACATGGGCCACCGCATTTAAAACGCTCGATGAAGCATTATTTGTGGCGCAAACATGTACGGCTGTTACCACTATCAATGTAGCTGCAGGTATTTATAAACCTACCAAAAAGCCATATCAAAATGGGATTGAAATTACAACTCAGGATCCCCGCGATGTGTGTTTTTATTTGCGTGACGGTTTATCGGTATTTGGTGGTTTTCCTCCCGGCGGCGGTCCGCAAAATGTATCTGCCAATATCACTACGCTTAGCGGCGACCTTGGCGTTGTCGATAATTTCTCTGATAATTGTTACCATGTAATATTGGCGGCAGTGTCGCCTTCCATTACCCCTGCCTCCACAATAGATGGCTTTACGATCACAGGCGGCAACGCAAACAATAATAGTTTTCTAACTATGAATACCCTCAGCATTGCGAGGAATCTTGGTGGTGGTATATGTACGCGGTATGGCGCAAACACCATTAATCATAATACGATAACAGCTAATGAAGCTACGGGCGGTGGCGCCGGCATTGCCACAATTGGCGGCCCTGGAGCCTTTATGGGTACATCCAATATGATTTCGAATAATATAATCTCCGCCAATTTAGGAAACAATGGCGCAGGGGTCTACATGGTGCTCTGCACGGATACCCTGGCGAATAACATCATTACCGTAAATGAAGGAGGCAGTGGCGCAGGTTTTTATGCGAATGGCGGCATATATACCATAAGTAACAATACTATCAATAATAATGCAGCGGTCAACAATGGAGGCGGTGCCTATATGACGGGTAGTACGAATACGCTGTCTGCCAACAGCTTTACTCTAAATTCTTCTGCAAAAAGTGGTGGAGGGCTCTATCTCACCAGCAGCACGAGCCATTGCAGCAATAACGTTTTCGATAATAACTCATCCAACAATTTGGGTGGCGCTATTTACACAAGCGGGTTTAATGATATTTTCTCCAATAATACTATTCACGCTAACGTCTCATTTATAAGTGGCGGCGGTTTGGTTACTGACAACTGCGTAAATTTCTTGTCACAGAATAATATCTTCTGGGATAATAAAATAGGCACAGACGCCACGGTGCAGGGAACTGATTATATGGAAGCCGGTACCCCCGGAAACACATTTACCAGTAATTTGCTTCAACTCACA
The DNA here is from genome assembly GCA_038251675.1 of Chitinophagales bacterium. Classification (GTDB taxonomy): domain Bacteria; phylum Bacteroidota; class Bacteroidia; order Chitinophagales; family Chitinophagaceae; genus Ginsengibacter. The sequence goes on from JBBSBD010000058.1 coordinate 20,560, forward strand.
AATAATAACTACACAACTTCAGGCAGCGGATCGTACGACCTGGGTACGGCTGCTTCCGGAAATATTTTTGCTACCGATCCCAATTTCCTAAACGCTGCCGATGAAGACGGACTTGATAATGTTGACCGCACAGCCGATGACGGATTGCGGATAACGTGCAACAGCATTGCTACAAATGCCGGCACAGGCAATACATTAACTACAGATATTTTAGGCAACACCCGAAGTGGCTTGCCCGACCTGGGCGCTTACGAGGCCAATGGAACAATGGCAATAGATGTATTACCAGCATCAGCCAGCGTTGTTTCCCAGGTGCAAACCGCGGGTGTTTTGGATTATACTAATTGTTCTGCTGAAATTGCAAAAATAGATGGAAGCACTCCATATACTATTTCCGGCAATACCATCGCCAAAGTATGGATCGATGCCATCCAACCTTCTTCTTATGTAAGACGTCACTATGAAATAACTCCGGAAAATAATGCAACTACGGCCACTGCCAGGATCACCCTGTATTTCACCCAGGCCGATTTTGATGCATTTAATGCAATTAATACAGTAAAGCTCCCGGCCGACGCTGCCGATCTCCCCGGCAAAGCCAATCTCCGTATCTATAAAATTGCCGGTGTAAACGGCGACGGCACAGGCTCACTCGCTTCTTACCAGGGCAATGCAACAATCATTGATCCTGTAGATGCGGATGTCGTTTGGAACAGTATTGCCGGCCGTTGGGAAGTAACCTTCAACGTAACAGGGTTCAGTGGCTTTTTTGTTGAAACATCACAAACGGTATTACCCCTGCATTGGCTTAGCCTGAAAGGGACTGTCAATAGCCGGAACCAGGCAGTGATAAGCTGGCGGGTAGCCGAAAGTAATATCGCAACATATACAATAGAAAAAAGCACGGATGGTACACACTTTATTAGCATTGCCGCCGTAAAAAGCAAAGGAGATGGGGAGAACAGCTATTCTTACGGTGATGCCTCAGCCCTGCAGGGCGTTGCCTATTTTCGGGTAAGGCAAACCGGTATAGATGGGATTATGAGCTATAGCTCTGTTGTAAAATTATCTTCAACCAATCCTGCGTTTTCAGTGACTGTATATCCGAACCCCGTAAAAAATAACCTAACCATAAATGCAGGCGCAGGTTTGTTGGGCCACACCGCGGTGCTTACCGATGTCAGCGGTAAGATATTGCGGCGCATTATTATCAGCCAGCCTTCATTTACTTTCGATATGGGTCAATACAATGATGGCATCTATGTCATAAGGCTGGATAATGGTATCACAGAAAAAATTATCAAGGAATAAAAAGTAAATAAGAAAACCCGGGAGTCTGTTTTGTCCGTACACCAAGGTTGGCAGGATAAACCTGAAGCCTACGCCCGTTGCCTGGTATGATAGTCGCTAAAATTGGAACAGGCTTTCCAAATTTAGAGTGCCTGTTTCAGGCTGATGACTTCAAGCCAGGCAGCGGGGTATTGCTTTTTAACGTATGAATTTGAAAGATTTTATTGGTTCCACTCAAATAATATTGCAAACAAATACGGGCGCCGGTAGTATTTACCGCCTTCAAATTTTTACTCCTTTTTCGGAAAAATTTACCGAAGATATAATTCCGCAGTTGTACGTTTCAGAAAAAAGCGAAGATTATTTACAGCAGGAAAGTTTTAATACGGAAGTAGAAAATGGTTACCACCAAAACGAACTGGAAAAGCTGCAAACGCCTTTGGTAGATATACTTCCCTTTTATTATAAATCCACCAAAACGTACCTGCTTGATAGGTATACCCGTTTTACCACTATGGAAGAAGTTATGAGGGAGTACGTGAACGAGGTAAGTGTAAGAAGAAACAAGGATGATTACCACCTGATGACTTTAAATGAACCTGCTTATAAAATACAAGACAGGCAGCTTGTTGACTTGCTTATTAAAGATAATCCTTTGGTCTTACTGGATGGTGTACCTGTTTTTAATATTAATAAGATAATTGTTTACGATCCTTTGAAAGTTCAAAAGCTGGAGGTAGTTGCAGCACGCTATTACTGGGGGCTCATAATTGCAGACGGTATTGTAAGTTATACTACTTATAAAGGAGACCTTGAGGGATACACACTTGATCCCAATGACATTGTATTAGATTATGATGCACTTCAGCAGAAAAGGATATTTTATTCCTCCGATTATTCTTCTGATAAGGAGCTGCACAGTACACTTCCGGATTACAGAGATGTTTTATTTTGGTCACCGGAAATTAATACCGGTGAAAAGGTAAAGGCTCTTTTTCTTTTTACACCGGCGATGTACCCGGTAAATATGTTGTTGTGCTGCGGGGCATTTCTCCCTATGGTGATGCGGGAAGCACAAGCATTATCCTGGATGTGGAGAAATAAGATGTAAAAAGCCGTCTGCCGATGTTCAACTGAAAAGGAAAGAATGCCGTTACCGAAATCATACCTTACGGCTTCAAAAATTAATCAACGCCACCAACTTTTCCAGGTATTGCCTATCTACGTCATCAAAAAAATTATAGTCCTCACTATCTACATCTAAAACCGCGACGACTTCATTGTCTTTTATAATAGGTACTACAATTTCTGATTTTGATGAACTACTGCATGCGATATGCCCCGGAAATTTTTCAACATCAGTTACAATAAGTGTTTTAGCCTCTTGCCAGCAAGTACCGCAAACACCCCTGCCTTTTTTTATTCTCGTGCAAGCCACCGGCCCCTGGAACGGAGCTAAAACAAGCTCATTATTTTTTACTACATAAAAGCCCACCCACAGCCATTTGAATTGTTCCTTAAGTGCTGCGGCCACATTTGCCATATTAGCAACCAGGTCAGTTTCGCCTGTAAGTAGTCCCGTTATTTGTGGAACAATTGATTGATATTTTTCCTCTTTGCTCCCTGTTATAATATCGAGGTCTTCAGCCATAATTTTTTTTACAAAAGTAGCAACATAGAAGTAAACCGAAAGTCCGGTTGCATTCGCTCACAAATTGCTATAACAACAGAAACTTGCACGGTTCTATTTCACTATTGAAAATCTATGTTCATCCCACATCTTTCCATTTTTGAAAATAGATTTTTTGAATATGCCATCTTTTTCATAACCATTCTTTTCTAATACGCGCATTGAGCCTATGTTATATTCAAAAACTCCTGTATGAATTCTTACAAATCCTAATGAATCCATTCCGTGTGCTGTTAACACCTTTACCGAAGTAGTCGCTATGCCTTTTTTCCAAAAAGGTTCACCAATCCAATACCCGATTTCAGCGGTTTTTTTATAAACATCACTTTGCTTTTTCAATCCAATGACACCGCAAAATTGCCCATTGTATTCAATGGAAAAAGTCAGGGTTATATCTTCCAGTTTTACCATGTTAATAAAATTTTCTGCATCCTGTTCAGTGTAAGGAAAAGGAAGAATATCCCGTACATTATCCCAAATCTTTTTGTTGTTTACAAGATTTGCCATGGGTACACGGTCATCATTTGTAAATCGTCGCAGAATAATATTATTTTCTTTAAGCATAAGAATGCTGAATTTTTACTTTATCCTATTGTACTTTCTTAGTAAGTCAATCACCAGGTTATGGGGAAGTGCATACGCTTTGTTGCCATTTATGCCTTCAGTTGTTTCTGCGGCAATCATGGCGTTAATAATGGCTTCTTCAACTGCCTGAACAGTTGCATCAAATAATGGATTGATTAAATCATTTGGCAATTCGTCAACTTTTGTAAAATCATTTCTCTGGAAAGCTGACGGGTTAGCAGTAGAAAAAGCAATGAATATGTCGCCTGAACCGTTTTCGCCGCGTCCGCCAACTATTCCTACTCCGACAGGAATTCTTGCGGCAATTCTTTTTAACTGGTGGGGCAACAATGGCGCATCTGTGGCAACTACCACTATGATTGAGCCATCACCTTCCTGCCTGTACGATGGTGCTGCTTTAAATTCATAATTCATTGTGTCTTTCAATTCTTTTCCAATAGGTACTCCTGCAATTGTAAAATTCTTTTTACTGCCAAAATTTGATTGTACCAATACACCAACTGTATAAGTCGAGTCTTTGATTTTAACAATCCTTGAAGATGTTCCTGTTCCTCCTTTAAATCCTAAACACATCATTCCCGTACCTCCTCCTACGTTTCCCTCATTTACGTACCCGGTTTTTGCACTATCCAATGCTTCATAAGCATTACTCTCTTTTATATGAAAGCCATAAATGTCATTTAAAAAACCATCATAGGTTTCTGCAACCACCGGGTATGTGTACCAGAAATCTTCTTTATACCAACCCGTTTTTACAAACCATTTCAACACGGCGTCTCTTACAACACCCACACTATTTGTGTTAGTGATCATTATAGGCGTCTCTAAAAAACCTGATTCTGTTATCCATGTCGTACCGGTCATTTCACCGTTACCATTTAGTGAATACCAATTTGCAAAAACAGGATTATTGTTTCTTCCTCTTGGTAAAATTGCAGTAACGCCGGTTCTTACAGGTCCTTTTCCCCTGATGTTTTTGCCTTGCCCCGAAATAATGGTGCTGTAACCAACTTCCACACCTTTTACATCTGTTATTGCATTAAACTTTCCTGTAATTCCATTAAAAGGAATGCCAATGTCTCTTGCCCTTGGTTTCTGTGCAAAGCCGGAAGATTGAATAAGCAGGAGTAAACAAATTGATTTAAAATATTTCATGATTGTCGATTGTGAGTTAGTTGGTAATAATATAGCAACCAGTGGCAGTCAGCACAGGAATGTCACTCCTTGAAAAACGCTGACTTTTTTCTAATTGAAAATGTTGAGCAAAGAACGTTACGCCGGAACTGTTGCTGATAGGAACTACAGCCTATTGCCAAACCGAATGTAAACTGCCGTTAAGGTCTTCTTTTAAATATACCGCCAACCAAATTTACAACATATGAAAGTTGTCCGATAATAAATATAATTGCAATTGTTTGTCCAATTATTTGTTCTCTTTTTTGGTCTTCAAATATATCTTTAAAGCTTATTGTCTCTCTTTTAATTGGAGGTATTATTTTGTCATGCCAAAACTCAACTATTGCAAGAAATATAAATACAAAAATGGTTGTCAAAACATGTAACCAAATTAATTTTTTTGTCAAAAGAATTTTGTCGGTCAATTTATAAAGTCCCCAGGCAATAAAAAATATTAATGCAATTGCCCAAATAAAATAGTTTGTCTCAATAACAAAATAAGTGTCGTGTATGTGCAAATCAAGAGATTGTCCCCACATAAAAAAAGATACTATAAATAAAGTTATTCCAGTCAGGAAAAACAGCGAATATGGTTCATTAGCCAATCTTGTCTGGAAAGTTGTCGTCACTGTTTTTTGTCTAAATGTTTATCCAACGTGTGGTCAAATGATAGCTTACTTGCGTATTCGCAGTAATATACACTGCTTGATTCTATAAAACAATTTAACCTTTCATTTGCTAGTTAAAACCTTTAAAAAAAATACGCGGCCGCCGAAGAGCAGCGCAAATGTCCACTTCAAAACTCAATCTTATAATTAAGTATGGGAATAATACCTGTTTGGTAATGGGTAACAATCTTATTTTTTTCCTGGTCATAGCCCTGGTCAAATACATTAAGCCTGTTGGTAATGTTTTGAAAATCGAGTGATAAAGTGCTGGTAAAATATTTCCGGTTCCATTTAATACTTACCCGGACATCGGTGCGGAAGTAAGCAGGATTCTGCAAACTGAAAGCGTCTTTATCTTTATAAATAGTATATCCTTTTTCCTGTGAGGCAACGAAGTCGATGGGTGTGGTGCGCATACCACCCGCATAAATTGTTTTGATGTTGATGCCAAAGGTTCTTGACTTGCGTTCGTTCACAAAATCTTTTCCGCCTATAAGCGTGATAATGTAGTTACCGTTGAAGCGGGTGTTTCTTTCAATACCATCTTTTGGGGTATATTTTGATTGATAAAATGAATTACTGAGTGTTGCGTAAAAATTGTGTTGCAGGTAACGCTCAAGCGATAGTTCCACACCATAGTTGCGGCCTTTTCCTATGTTTTTCAGCGGATCAGTAATGTACTCGTACTGGATGTTAAGAGACGACAAAGTGCTGCTGTCGTATACACTTACAGGTACATTGTACAGTTGCTGGTAATAAACTTCTGCCTTGGCAAGCAGGTTTTTAGTGAGCCTGTAATTGTATGAAATCACGTAGTGATGCGCCTTTGTAAGTCCCAGGTTTTTATTGGGATTGATGGCAGTTCCATTATCGAGTTGCTGTTGCGCGAAGTAAAGGCTGAGTGTTTGCATCTGGCTGTGCGTACCATAGCCTACGGCCACACTGCTCCTGTTATTGATATTCCACTTCGCGGAAAACCTTGGTTCGACAGATGAAGCATTATTATGTGCAAGACGCAAATAATGCAGGCCGGCAATAACACTGAGGTTATCAGACAGTTTGTATTGCCATTGAGCAAATAGTTGTTGGGTAGATGTATTGCCTGATGTATTCAGTGTTTCCCTGAGTGGCTCGGTTTCTGACTTGCGGTAGACCTGGTAAAATTTGTAGCCGATAAAAGAAGCAATGCCGCCGGCACGCAGGTTGAGCCTGTTGGTAAATTTATAATTGATGGTTGTATTAAAA